>DASYSI010000001.1:0-4638 GCA_036003485.1 Burkholderiales bacterium
GCCGCGCGGCGAGCGCCCAACATCCGCCCTCATCCGTTAGAATCGTCAGTCATGGACTTTAAAACGAAAGAAGAATACGTCGCCGAGTTCCTGCGCGAACGCATATTGTCCGGACGTTTTCGGCGCGGCACGCGATTGAAACAGGCGGACATCGCCGAGCAGCTCAAGCTGAGCATTACGCCCGTGCGCGAAGCTTTTCGCATTCTCGAAGCCGAAGGCTATGTCTTGAGCGAAACGCATCGCGGTGTCATCGTCGCGCCGTTCGACGCGTCATCGACGCGCGAGATCAACGAACTGCGCATGCTGCTTGAGTGCCGGCTTGCGCTCGCGGCGATGGAATACATGACGCCACGGAATTATTCAGACTTGAGCGACCTTCAGCGCGAGTTTGAAGAGGCCGAGACGCGTCGCGACCGCGAAGCGGTGCGCGCCCTCAACTACCGTTTTCACAGGCAGCTTTATACGGTCGCGCGGCAGCCGCAGACACTGCATTTCGTCCAGGTATTGTGGGCGAAGTACCCGTTCGATCTCATTAACATGATCGGCGGAAGAATGGGCCGTGCCGCGGCAGAACATCGTCGCCTGCTGAAGGCAATGAAAGCGGGCGACAGAAAAGCGGTCGTGCATGCGCTGCGCGAACATATCGACGCCGGATGGCGCGAGCTGCAGGCGCAGCTCGAGAAGCAGCAAACTGCGCTCGCAGCGGCCGAAGCTCATCAGCATAAAAACGTGCGCGTCGCGTAGTGATATCCCCGGCATCTGTGACGGGAACGGGAATCAGCTTGACGTCGCCGGCAAGTCTGCGAGCATGCACCCTCATATTTGAACTGCCTGCGATGATTATCTAGGAGTGTTTTCGATGAGTGAGCAAGAACCGCAATACGAGGTCGTGTGGCCGCTCGGCAATTCGCACTGGGACAAGCGCGACCTGAATCCAGGGCTCGCTGACCTCAACGGCAAAACCGTCGCCGAAGTATGGGACCGCGTGTTCCGCGGCGAGGAGATTTTTCCGGCCTTGCGTGCAGCGCTGAAGAAAAAATATCCGCGCGTGCGCTTTGTCGAGTACGACACGTTCGGGGACACCCACGGCATCAATCAGAAACAGGTGCTGGCCGACATGCCGGCGCTGCTGCGCCAGCACGAAGTCGATGCCGTGATCTCGGGGGTAGGCGCCTGAGGCGCGTGCACGCCCGCCGTGTTGCGGGCGAGTGCAGCGATAGAGCGCGCCGGCTTTCCTACGGTATCGATTGTATCGACGGGCTTTTTGAAACAGGCCGAAGTCGTCGCGCGCGGGCTCGGTATCGACGATCTGAAAATCGCGCATTATCCGGGCACGCCAATGGTCGACGGCAGCGACGAGCTGCAGCGCAAGGTCGCGGATGAGCTGCTGCCGCAAATTATCGAGGGCCTGACCTCGAGACGCGCGGGCGAACGCAAGGCCGAAGCGCGCGAGCCTGCGCCGCGCGAAATCGTATCCCGCGGCACGCTCGATCAGGTCAACGACCACTTCTACGATGCGATGTGGACCGACGGCCTGCCGGTCTTTCCGCCGACACTTGCGCATATCGAGCGCTTCCTGCGCTTCACCGACCGCGCGCCCGACGAGGTCATCGGCGTCTGCCCGCCCGACAATCGCGAAGCGACCGTGTGGAACATCGCGGTAACGGGCGTCATGGCAGGGTGTCGCGCTGAATACATGCCGCTGCTCGTCGCAGTGGTCGAAGCGGTCACCGATCCCGAATTCAGAATGCAGGATGCGGGCTCGACTCCTGGCTGGGAACCGCTGATCACGATCAGCGGCCCGATTGCAACGCAGCTCGATTTCAACAGCGGAGCGAGCGTGATGCGCATCGGGCGCCGCGCGAACAGCACGCTCGGCCGTTTCCTGCGTTTGATCCTGCGCAACATGGCGGGATTTCGCTTCGCGCCCGGCGCCGGCGACAAAGGCAGCATTGCGCAGAATTTCTTCGTTGCACTGGCTGAAAACGAAGAGGCGTGCAGCGACATCGGCTGGCCGCCCTACTCCGCCGATCGCGGCTTCAAACCGGGCGACAACATCGTGACCGTGCAAAGCGTAGTGAGCGTAAGCCCGCCGCTTTATACGGGCAGCGATGATCCGGTGGAGCACGCGCGGGTGCTCGCCGAAGTGGTCGGGCAGAGCTGCAGCTACTGGTCCCCCGTCGCGATGGCGTATGCGAAAAACAATCCGCTGATCGTCATGGGTCCGAGCATCGCGAAAGTATTCGCCGACCATGGCTGGCGCAAAGACGACATCCGGCAGTACCTGTACGACAACATCTGGATCGCGGCCGATGACGCGGAACGTTACGCCTACTACATCGGCCTGACCGGCTTTCGCTTGCGCGATCAGGTCGCGAAAGGCCTGCTGCCGCCGGACTATTGCGCATCGGATGATCCGAAACGGCGCGTGCGCGTGTTCCTCAACCCCGAGTCTATCGGCATCGTCATTGCAGGCGATCCAGGCCGCAACCAGTCCAAGTGTTACTGCAGCAATCACACGCAGGGACCGCCGGTGAGCCGCAAAGTCGCGCTGCCGCAAAACTGGGACGAGCTTTTACCACGGCGCTGACGCATCAACGGAGGATGTTGTGAGGACAGCAATGAAAAGATGGGGTACGGTTGCCACGGCGTGCCTTGCGCCTGCGCTCGCGTACGCTCAGGCCTATCCGCAAAAGCCGATTCAGTTCGTAGTGCCCTTCCCCGCGGGCGGAGCAGGCGATATTTTCGCACGCACCGTCGGACAGAAGCTGAGCGCCGCGCTCGGGCAGCAGGTGGTCGTCGTGAACCGGCCGGGCGCCAATGGCATCATCGGTACCGAACAGGTTGCCAAGGCGCCGCCAGATGGCTACACGATATTGATGGGCACTACCGCACCGCTGGTGCTCAACCCGAGCCTCTACGTCCGATTACCGTACGATACGCTTAAAGATTTCGCTCCCGTAACGCAGGGAACGCTTTATCAGTACATTCTGATCGTGCATCCGTCCGTGCCCGCGCGATCGGTCGCCGAGCTCGTGAAGCTCGCGCGATCGCACCCGGGGCAGCTGCAGTACGGCTCGTCGGGCAACGGCGGCTCGAATCATCTCGCCGGTGAAATGTTCAAGCACGCGGCGCGCATCGATATCGTGCATGTGCCATTCAAAGGCAGTGCACCCGCGCTGGCCGACACGCTCGCCGGTCAGATTTCGATGATGTTCGATACCATAGTTACAACAATGCCTCAGCTCAAGGCAGAAAAAGTACGGGCGCTCGCGGTCACTGGCGAGAAGCGCGCACTGCAGACGCCTGACATTCCTACCCTCGCAGAAGGCGGATACAAAGGATACAAAGTCACCGCATGGCAATCGATACTCGTACCCGCAGGCACCCCGCGCGCCATCGTCGACCGGCTTTATCAAGAAACCGCGGCAGGGCTCAAAGCGCGGGACGTAGTCGACCGTCTAGCCACCCAGGGCGGTAACGAAATCGTGGCCAGTACGCCGGAGGAGTTCACCAAGCTGATCAAGGAAGAGCTCGCTCTATACGCGAAGGTAATCAAGGACGCGAACATCCGTGTTGAATGATAGCTATCGATAAGAGGACCGCTGCGATGGACTGGACCGTGCAACCGATAAACGCCATGAGACTACTGCTGACTGCGTTTATATTTGTTTGCGGAAATGCGACGGCCCAGCAGTGGCCGGCGAAGCCAGTGCGCATCATCGTACCGTTTCCGCCGGGTCAGGCCGCCGATATCGTGGCGCGCGTCGTGGCGGAGCGGCTGACGACGACTCTGGGCCAACAAGTGATCGTCGACAATCGGCCCGGTGCCGGCAGCGTGGTCGGCTCTGAAATGGCCGCGAAGGCGCCGCCGGATGGCTACACGTTTCTCGCCGGCGGCACGAGCGCGCTCACGATCAACGTCCACCTCTACCGTAAGCTCGGTTACGACACGCTGCGCGATTTTGCACCGATCACGAACATGACCGAGGTCGCGATGGTCTTTTGCGTGAACCCCGCAGTGGCTGCGCGCGACATTCGTGAGCTGATCGTGCTCGCGAAGCAGCGTCCGGACGAATTGAGTTACGGCTCGTCGGGCAGCGGCACCGTGTCGCACCTCGCCCAGGCGCTGTTTGCCGCCACGGCGGACATCAAGCTTCGGCATATTCCCTATAAAGGATCGGTGCCGAATCTGACGGACCTCATCGCGGGTCAAATAATGCTGACTGCCGAGACGACGCCGACCGTGCTGCCATACGTCAAAGCAGGCAAGCTGCGCGCAGTGGGCATCGCGTCCAACACGCGCATTCCTTTCTTGCCCGAGGTGCCTACGCTCTACGAACAGGGGGTGAGCGGCTATGACGTGAGGGCGTGGACCGGGCTCGTTGCGCCCGCCGGCACGCCCGCGGCGATACTCGAGCGCATGAACAAGGAAGTGGCCGGAGCGCTCGCGACGCCCGAAATGAAAAAAAGGCTTTACGATCTCTCGCTGGTTGCGGTAGGCGATACACGCGAGCAGTTCGGCGCGTATCTCAAGTCCGAGCTCGCGAAATGGGCGCATGCCGTAAAAGTGTCGGGTGCGAAGGTCGAGTAGCCGCGGTCAACTCGATATCGCATATGACACGAGGCACAATCGAA
>DASYSI010000002.1:0-10923 GCA_036003485.1 Burkholderiales bacterium
AAGCAGTCCGAGCAGCAGCACTACCCAAACCAGCCCGGCGCCAAGCTCGAGCAGCACGAACCCTCCTGCCAACACGAGCACCGACGCGAATCGCAGCAGCATGAGCAGTGACGCGAATCGCAGCAGCACCAGCAGTGATGCAAATCGCAGCAGCGCCAGCTCCTCCAATACGGCATCGGACAGCCGTTCGTCGAGCGCAAGTGGAACGACATCCAGCGATACCAGCAGCAGCCCGTCCAGCGAGCGCGTAGCACGAGCCGACCGCAACTAAGGATAGTTGTTGAATGCGACGGTTTCAAAACACCCTCTCCACCGGAACCGGGGGAGAGGGGTGGGGTAGGTGACACGAGGCGATCGGAAGTTTTCGAGATAGCTTCTAATTGTTTATGAGAAACATTCGTGGATTGCTGTGGGCAGTCGGCCGCTCCGACATAATCGCGGGCATTTGCGCAGGATTGATTATCAGCCTGGGAATTCTCGCAATTGTTAAGGTGTATGGCGTGGGGGCTGCCTGGCTAAAAGGTTTGCCCCCCGCGGTTTTCGCCCATTCGTCGGTGCCGCAGCTGCGCTTCGCCGATCTAAGAGGAGAGACTGCGTCTCCCGATGTCCGCTATCTGGCAGACTGGATTGCCGACTCGCACGACGCCGCCGGCTCGGCGTTCGTCATCATCGATAAAAAAGATGCGAAGGTTTATGTCTTCGATGGTGATGCGCGATTGCGCGGCGCGGCCCCTGTTCTGCTCGGCGGCGCACGCGGGGACGACTCGGTCCCGGGTATCGGTTTGCGGCCGATCAATGAGGTATTACCGGAGGAACGTACTACGCCCGCGGGACGTTTCGTCGGCGAGCGCGGCCACAATGCCCGGGGCGAGGACGTAGTGTGGGTCGACTACGATGCCGCGGTGTCGATGCATCGTGTGCTCACCACGAATCCCGAGGAAAGGCGGCTCGAACGCCTCGCAACTCCCACGAATGAAGACAACCGTATTTCATACGGCTGCATCAACGTGCCAGTCGCTTTCTTCGAAGCCTACATCCAGCCCGCTTTCGCGAGTCAACACGCAATCGTGTACGTGCTTCCTGAGTTCAAGTCCCTTGACCAGGTATTCGGGTCGTACGACGTCGCAGCATCGTCGCGCCGCGTTCTTCCTGACCAAGCCCAGAGAGCGTCTGGAAGAGACGAGGTGGTAACCCATCCTGTTCATCGCAGTGCGCTCTGAATAGAAGCAATCTCGAAAGTTGCCTCTCCGCGCGAACAATCCGCGCGTGACCTACAATACCCATCCGATATAACACAAATGAATGAAGGATGGACCCAAAAAGGTTCTCCGCGGGGCGCGCGTCTGCGTTTGGTGCAAATGTCAGGCTTACCGATATCGCTCGCCGCGCAATGCACGAGCGCGGATTCGCGCCGGATTTCTCCGCGGCCGTCTTGAAAGAAACGACGGCTGCGGTCGCGGCATCGGCTGAACCCAATAGGTCGATTCGCGATCTACGAATCCTGCCGTGGGTCTCGATCGATAATGACAATTCTCTCGATCTCGATCAGCTTTCCGTTGCACAGCCGCTGGCGGGCGCTGCCGTGAAGATTCTCGTTGCGATCGCCGACGTCGATGCAGTCGTAAACCCGGATACTGCGATCGATGCCCACGCGCAGATCAATACGACCTCGGTCTACACCGCCGCCGCAGTCTTTCCGATGCTCCCGGAGAAGTTGTCGACCGACCTCACGTGCCTGCGCGAAGATGCAGAGCGCTTGGCGCTCGTCGTCGACATGACGGTCGCGGACGATGGGACGGTATCGGAATCCGCTGTGTACCGGGCGGTCGTTCGCAACCACGCGAAGCTTGCTTACAATTCGGTCGCCGCCTGGCTCGATGGCCAGGCCGCGGCACCGGCGCGGATCGCGGCGGTACCCGGCCTGGACGAACAGCTTCGCGTCCAGGACCGGGTCGCGCAGGCCATGAATCGGTTTCGGCACATGCACGGCGCGCTGAGCCTCGAGACGATAGAAGCACGCCCGGTTTTCGAGGGCGATGCGCTGACCGATATTCAACTCGAGCGCACCAATCGCGCGAAGCAGTTGATCGAGAATTTCATGATTGCGGCGAACGGCGTGGTTGCGAAGTATCTTGCGCACAAAGGTTTGCCCTCGCTGCGGCGTCAACTGCGCACGCCCGAGAGGTGGGACCGGATCGTCGCTCTCGCCGCGGATCTGGGCGGACACCTGCCCGCCGAGCCGAGCGCGAGTGCGCTCGAAGAATTCCTTGCAGCGCGGCGAAAGAGCGAACCGGCGAAGTTTTCAGACCTCTCGCTTTCCGTCGTAAAACTGCTCGGTCGCGGCGAATATGTGCTGGAAGTTCCGGGCACAACGGCGGACGGGCATTTTGCGCTCGCGATGAATGATTACACCCATTCGACGGCACCCAACCGGCGATTTTCCGACCTGATCACTCAGCGCTTGCTCAAAGCCGCGGACGGTGGGCGGGCGACGCCTTACAGCAACGATCAACTCGCGCAGTTTGGGCGGCATTGTACCGAGCAGGAAACCAACGCGACCAAGGTCGAGCGCCAGGTGCGCAAATCTGCGGCCGCGCTGCTGCTCGAATCGCGTGTTGGCGAATCGTTCGATGCCATCGTCACCGGCGCGTCCCAAAAAGGAACCTGGGTCCAGATCGCGCATCCGCTCGTCGAGGGCAAGCTCGTGCGCGCCTTCGCGGGATTGAATGTGGGTGATCGTATCCGTGCCAGGCTCGTGCACACCGATGCAGAGCTTGGGTTTATCGATTTCGCGCGTAACTGAGGAACCATGAATACATCTTCCCGAGCCCATTGTCCCCTCGCTTATAAGGACGAGGAATTTATCGACAGCGAGGACGCACGCACGATACGAATTATCGCGGAGTATCTCGAACCGCTGCGAAATTTTCGGCGCGAGCAAGTGCAAGACACGATCGTTTTCTTTGGCTCCGCGCGGGTCTCTGCCGAAGGTCCGTTCGGCCGTTACTACACGGAAGCGCGAGAGCTTGCGCGTCTGATCACTGTGTGGTCGCAGTCGCTTCCGACGCCTGGCAATTGCTACATCGTTTGCTCGGGAGGAGGGGGCGGCATCATGGAAGCGGCCAATCGCGGCGCCGCCGACGCCGGCGGAAGAACGATCGGCTTGAACATCGGACTGCCGCACGAGCAAAAGCCCAATCAATTTATCACGCCGGAATTATGCTTCCAGTTCCACTACTTTTTCATGCGCAAGCTGTGGTTCGCACACCTCGCGCGCGCGCTCATCGTGTTTCCCGGCGGCTTTGGCACGATGGACGAATTGATGGAGATCCTGACGCTCGCGCAGACGCGCAAGCTCGCGCGCCGGATCCCCGTTTTGCTGTACGGCACGAGCTACTGGAAAGAAATTATCAACTTCGACGCGCTGGTGCGCCATGGCATGGTCAGTCCCGAGGACCTGCAGCTATTCGAATATGTCGACAATCCGGCCACGGCATTCGAAATTCTGCAGGCAGCGCTGGTGCCCGAGCAACCCGACAAAGTTCCGGCGTTCGCAAGCTCGCGCACTCCGGCGTAGTTGTAGATCGTTCGCCATTCTAGAAAGGCATAATATGGACGTTTTCATTACCACCCGGCCCCGCAGTAGTGTTCGATTGCTGTTGTGGTTAGCCCTTGTGGCGGCCGGCGCTATGGCGTGGCCGTGGGCCGCCTCCGCCGGCGTGATCGAGGTCGACATCGACCATTATCTCGCCCATGTCGGCGATCCCCGCGCGAATTATTTCAACGGATTGCTGCTGACCGAACACGACCTGTCCGACGAGCAATCATATAAACGCTCAGCCATAAAATATATCGGTGACACGGAGAAGAGCCTGAACGAATTGTTCCTGCCCGCAGGGTCCGGCGACGTGGTGCTGTTCTTCGACGAAGGCGAAGCACTGTTCGACAAACGCACGGACGTGACGGACTCCCACGACCGTTTCGCCGATGATTTCATCGTGTTGAATCCACTGGATGGTACTTGGCGCGGGCGGCTGTTCATAGAGGAAACTGGCGATATCTTAGCCGGCGTATATGACGACCTATCCGGATCGTTTCAAAATCTAGTGGTGGTGGTGCCTGAACCGATGCCGCTCGCGCTGATCGGTCTCGGCCTCGCGGGGTTCGGTTTCGTGAGACGCGCAGCGGCCGTCAGTTCGCGGTAATCCCGGCTTCCCGAATGATGCGGCCCCATTTGTCGTATTCGGACTTGATGTACGCGCCGAAAGCCTCGGGCGTGCTCGTCCACGCTTCGAGCCCGAGCTTCAGCAGCGCTTCCTCGGTCTCGGGCCGGTTGAGGATCTGCACGATCTCCCTGTTGAGGCGGGCGATGATGCTTGGCGGCGTCTTCGACGGAACGACGAAGCCGTACCAGCTATGCGCTTCGTATCCGGGCACTCCGGCCTCAGCGATAGGCGGCAGATCCGGAAACAGTGTCGACCGCCGCGCAGTCGTTACGGCAAGCGCCCTTAACCTGCCGGCATTGACGTGGGTCACCGCGGTCGGCGAAGACGCGAATGAGAGTTGCACTTGGCCCGCGAGCAAGTCGACCATTGCGGGCGCGCCGCCTTTGTAAGGAACGTGAAGCAGCTCGATTTTCGCCATCGACTGGAACAGCGCGCCGGCGAGATGTCCCGCGCCTCCGACTCCGGAAGAACCGTAGGCGAGCGCGCCGGGCCGCGCCCGCGCCAACGCAAGCAACTCACGCACCGACTTTACGGGAACCGACGGATGCACCACCAGCACGTTGCCGCTCGATATCGCGAGCGTGACCGGCGCGAGGTCCTGTAAAGGATCGTAGGTCATTTGTTTGATGAAGAAAGTATTGACCCCGAGATTACCGACCGCGCCTAGCATCAGCGTGTAGCCGTCCGGCGGCGATTTGGCCGTGAGCTCTGCCGCGAGCGAGCCGTTTGCGCCGGCGCGATTCTCCACGATCACCGACTGACCGACCGCTTCGCTCAACTTCGAGGAGACAATGCGCGCGACAGCATCGACGCCTCCCCCGGGCGCCTGCGATGCGATCAGTCGAATGGTTTTTGCGGGATACGCCGTTTGCTGCGAGCACGCGAGCTGAACCGCGCTCAACAACACGCTGGCGAGCGCGCCGTGGACTGCGCAAGCGGCGGCTCGTTTCAACCGACAGTGTGCAGCCATTCCGAGTCCTCCGATGCTTGTTGTTCGCCGTCGAGCCCCCGGCGTACGCGCACACTGTGCTCCAATTTGCGCGCGCACGCCTGAGGTTCCTGTTGCAGAAATTTAGCAGCTTATTTGCATGACAGCACGCAACCTGAGCGATAATGCATCGCTAATCAAACTAACGGGGGAGGGGTCGTCGTGGATCTGGAACTTCGCGGTAAAAAGGTATTGATCACCGGAGGATCGAAAGGCATTGGGCTTGCCTGCGCGCAAGGTTTCGCGGCCGAAGGCGCGCGCGTGCACATTGCTTCGCGCAGCGAAGCCGATCTAAAGGCAGCCGCCGATGCGATGACGCGGCAATACAAGGCCCAAGTTTCGATTCATCCGTTCGACCTCGGCAAAACACAGAATGCGGTCGCGCTGGGGAAGGTCTGCGGCGACGTCGACATACTCGTGAACAACGCTGGCGCGATTCCGAGCGGCAGTCTCACCGAGGTCGACGACGAGAAATGGCGGCATGCGTGGGACCTCAAAGTATTCGGTTTCATCAACCTCACGCGCGAGATCTACAAGCGCATGTGCGCGCGCAGCTCCGGGGTGATCGTCAACGTGATCGGCGCAGCCGGCGAGCGCCACCGGCCTGACTACATTGCCGGCACGAGCGGCAATGCCGCGCTGATGGCGTTCACGCGCGCACTCGGTGCAGAGAGCGTCGATCACGGCATCCGCGTGGTCGGCGTGAACCCGGGACGTATCGAAACCGAGCGCCAGATCGGACATATGAAGGAGCGCGCGGAAAGGACGTTTGGCGACGCATCCCGCTGGAAGGAAATTCAGGCGAAGGTCGCGGAGACGCTGCCTTTCAAGCGCGCCGGCCAGCCGTCGGAAGTAGCGGACCTCGTCGTCTATCTCGCTTCCGCGCGAGCCTCGTACATCAGCGGGACCATAGTGACCATCGATTGCGGCCAGTCAATGCGGGCGCGGGCGTGATCATGCGGGTTTTCGCGTGGGCACCGGCAGTCCGGCGACGTTCAGTTTGACCGCGAACAGGTGCGAGCGGGTCGTGAAGTAGAGCGTCTTCCAGTCGTCGCCGCCGAAAGCTATATTGGTGGTCGCGGGTTGCCCATGCACGATGCGCCCGAGTTTCTTGCCTTTCGGATCGAGAATGTAGATCAGCGAACACGCGGTCGGTCTGTTTTGCCAGCAGGCCGTTGGGCAGCATATCAAAAGCCCGGATATGGCCGCGCCGGATATCGTTGATGTAGAGCACGCGTTCATCGGGAGAAAACGCGAGACCGTTGGGACCGACGAAGCTGTCGCTCACGAGCGCCAGAGTACCCAAGTCCGGTGTCACGCGGTAGACGCCGGGAAATTGTAATCCCGGCCGCGCTAGCAGCAGTATTGCGGCTTTGCGCCCGCACGGTCAAATGCCGGTATCATTGACGGCAAAACGTCTGAGGTGAAATGAAGTATGCCTTGGTTTTGCTTTTGGTGACTGCGACCGCTTTGCTGACCGGCTGCTATCCCACTGTGGAGCGTCTCGAAGGCAAACAACTCGATCTCAAGCACTACGGATTTATCGCCCGCTATTCCGACACCGATGGCGTGATATGGCTTACGTGCGGCGGCAGAACAAAAGACAACGAGGGCTGCTTGCGCGGAGCATCAATCTTTTTGCCACAACTAAACAAGTCATGTTATGGAAATTGGTGGTTGAAAAAGCAGGGCGAGGAGTGGCAGGTCGTAATCGAATGGCAAAAGGACAGAGAATTCCTTCCCCATTGCGTCCGCTTGCCTGATTCTGACATTTTCAAAACTGCCGAATTCAGATGAAGGCAACTTGCCGTCGAATCTCCTCGTGCATAATTGCATCGTGTTCATGAAATCAACACGCGCGGCCGCAATCATTCTGCTCGTAGCCGCACAAGCGGCGCATGCGCAGAGCAACTATCCAAGCCGTCCGTTGCGGATCGTCGCGCCGAGCGCGGCGGGAAGCGCAGCTGATACTCTCGCGCGAACAATAGCGCCGCTACTTTCCGAGCGCCTCGGCCAGCCTGTCGTCGTCGATACGCGGCCCGGCGCAGGGAGCATACTCGGCACCGAGATCGTAGCGAAGTCTGCGCCCGATGGTCATACCTTGCTGATCGGCTTGCCCGCGCTCGCCATCAATCCGTCGGTCTACCGCACGATGCCGTACGACGGCCTGCGCGACTTCGTGGGCATCACACACGCAATCAACCAGCCCAACCTGTTCGTTGTGCATCCGTCGCTGCCCGCGAAATCGGCGCGCGAATTAATCGCGCTTGCAAAAGCGCGGCCCGGCGAGCTCGCGTTCGCATCATCCGGACTCGGCACCAGCTCGCACCTCGGCATCGAGCTCTTTCTGCTGATGACGCGGACGCGCATGCTCCACGTGCCGTACAAAGGACCCGCGCCGGGGCTGATCGATCTCATGGCGGGCCGCGTGTCGCTGATGGCGCCGAGCACAATTGCCGCCCTGCCGCACGTTCGCACCGGCCGCTTGCGCGCGATTGGGGTAACCACGGCGAAGCGGGTAGCCAGTCTCCCTGATATACCTACGGTCGCGGAGGGCGGCGCTCCCGGATACGAGGCGGTATCGTGGTTCGGGCTGAACGCGCCGGCGGGAACGCCGAAAGAAGTGATCGCGCGCCTGCACAAGGAGACAGTAGCGATTCTGAGCGCGCCGGAGGTAAGGGAGCGTTTCGCGGCGGACGGAGCCGAAATCGTCGCGAGCACGCCGCAGGAGTTCGATAACTACATACGCGCGGAAGCGGTGAAGTGGTCGAAAGTGGTCAAGAGTGCGGGGATCAAGCCGGAGTGAATCTCAATTGTAATAGTCGCAATTCGATCGGACATAATCAGTATTGCCTCGCGCAGTCGAGTGATGAATTTCGGTCGTTGCAGACAACTGGATCAAGCCATTCACAGAGCGGAAGCTCCACGCACGAGTGACGGCAAGAAGAATAGCGCGAATGTGACAAACAAAAGACGACTAAGCGTTTATCTGACACTGGCCCGTTCAACGAACAGCAATCCTTGTTCATAGTACAAAATGTCTCGTTATCCGGGCATTCCAATGTTATCCGGGCAGGGACGCCGGATAAAAATAAATTAGGCCTCACGCAGGCCAAGGATTGCTCAATGTCACCATTCCGCATCGCAGCCACTGTCACTTTGTCATTCGCGGTTACCGCATGCGCTGCGCTGAACTTGCCAAGTTGCAAACGTGGCGAGGAGCTTGCAGTTCAAGACTCGCTGTACTTCGGCACAGGAATGCGCAAGGGCGTTGTCACGACCGAAGAGCGGGCCAAGTTTCTTGAAGTCACGGTTACGTCTCGCTTCCCGCAAGGTCTCACCGTGTGGCAAGCATTGGGGCAGTGGCGCGGGGCCGACGGCTCAATTGTCCGAGAATTAACCGACGTGCTTCAAATCATACATCCGGACGACGCACTGAGCGAGACATCCGTTGCCGAAATCGTCGCTGCCTACAAAGCGGCATTTCAACAAGAGGCGGTCCTTCGGGTCAGGGATAGCATATGCGTATCGTTCTAGCCGTGCCTGCAGCTTCGAGCGCGAGGCCTAACGCGTTCGAGGGCAATTGGCTTGACGTGCATAGTTCTTTGCGTGCTGAACATTTACGGCCAGCTTCGTTTGTCCACAAGTGCGCTATTTATCGAAGCGCACCACGTCGCTCGGCAAAACGCGTATCCGCCCGAGGCATTCTCCAGTCGACGAACTAATCCTATCCAGTTCGCCCATATCGCACCGGTCCCCTCCGGTCACCTGCAAACGGCTGATGTCCCGGCAGTCCATTCCCCTGAACTGGATTTCCCGGCGCTGGCTGTCACCCGGTTTCAGTGACGCAAATGCAGAGCTCACAGTATTGTAGATCACGCCATTCGCGCGATAGGCTGAGAATTGCGGCACCAAGCTCCGAATCTCATAAGGAAGGGTGTTCGAGAGCACCAGTGTGAAGCGGCAAGCACCTTCATCCTGTACCTTATGGTCCAAGCGCAGAATCGCCTCACCTTTTTCCTTTTCCTTGCCTTTGGACGGCTCTTTATCCTTGGACGATTCCTTATCCTTGGATGATTCCTTATCCTTGGTCGGCTCCTTTTCTTTTGCCTGCACGTAGCGCCACGTCCCATCGCCCTTCAGCAGTATTTTCCGGCCGTCCGGAGCGGTGAGTTCGAAGTCAGGCTGCGCTGCATGCGAGATCGCAATGCCTGCGAGCAGAAGGATGCTGCCAGCCCATAACCTACCGAGTCGTTTCATCGTCTGACCCTCTACTAAGAACAAAGAATAGGAAGTTTAACCCGCAGGAAGAGTGTCGCCGTCGTTATCTCACACCTAACAACTCTGCGGCAAAGAGCGCGCATCAAGTGAGCGGAATGAAATCGTACTCGCCGACGCCCTGCAAGATCAGGAACGTCGCAGAGGTGTCGCCGCCATTCACGACGAGATGCGGACGTTTCGGCGGCACCACATACGTTTCGCCTGGCGCGAGGCGCACTTCCTCTTTGGGATCGCGCATGAAGATGCGTATTTCTCCCTCGAGAACGTAGAACGTGTCCCTGACATTGCTGTGATAATGCCACGGCACTTTCTGGCTCGGCGAAATCTGCAGCTCATTGATTCGAAACCCGGGCCGCTCGGCGTGACGCGCGCGCCGCTCGACTTCATATAAATGCGTTGCGTCTTTCAGCGCTTCCATCGCGGATTCCTTGCTTTGATACGTTCAAGTATAAGCCGATATGGGGTTTCTGTGTCTTCACCTCCACGGGCTTATGGCAACTGCGCGTATGTTGCCGCGACGGCCGTGTCGACTCTCAGCGGCTGGTCCCAGTCCGGGTATTTCGCATGAAACTCAGCGCGCAGGGTCCTGGCAGTTTCGTCGGATGATTTGCCCTGAGTCTTCATCTGCGCCACGCGCGTCTGCAGTGCTTTAATGTAGTCGCGATAAGCCGAGATGATCGACGCATCGCCCATCCCGTAGTGCGCACCGACGACATGCGACGGTCGGAGCGCCTCCATCGCATCGAGGCCCGCGAGCCATGTATCCGCTCGCGATTGCGCAGACGTGAACGCGGGAAACACCTGTTTCATCGCGAGATCGCCTGAAAACAGCACCGCGTCGCCTTCGACGAAGATCACGGTGTCCCCGCGCGTGTGCCCGGGACCGAGCCAGATCAGCCTGACGCGCACGCCGCCGAGATCGAGCGATTTCTCACGCTCGAAAGTTTCCGTCGGAGCACGGAAGCTCTTCACTTCTTTCAGGATCTCGAAAAGTTCAGGCGAGCGCTGGCTGAACTCGGCCACCCACTTAAGTCCGCTCTCCTCGATATCCTGCTGCTGCGCAACGGCGCGGATGAGCTTCGTGTTCGGCGGAAACGCCAGCTCGCCCGTGGTGTGCTCCGGATGCAAATGCGTGGTGACCAGATAGATCTCGCTGCCTTTGCTGACTTTCGCGACCTCACGCAGGACAGCCTGCCCGCTCTTCAATCCCAGGCCGGGATCGATCACCAGCGTCGCGCGGCTGCCGACGACGATACCGACGTTGGGCACCCCGCGCCGGTTTTCGTCCGGAACCACGTAAACATTCGGTGAAATCCGGATCGTCTTGCCTTCGCTGACGATCGGCAGGTCCGGGTAGGTTCGCTGCGCTGACGCCGGAGAGGCGGCGCAAGAGAATGTGAGCAAAGCGAGGAGAGCGCTCCGGAGCCA
>DASYSI010000003.1:0-5620 GCA_036003485.1 Burkholderiales bacterium
AGGCGTGACTGATTGATGAGGAGCGCTGCCAGGATTTGACGCGCCTGCAATGACTCCGGGTCGGCCGCGAGCCAAATGCCGGCGGTCTCGAGCGCCGGACCGGGAAGACGCGAATTCCATGCAATTTCGGTCGCACGCTGCGCGATGCGGGGGTCCTTGGTTTCGCGCGTCAACTCGAGATACGATTGCACCGCGACATTATTCTGTCCACGCTGCAGCGCGATCTCGGCAAGCAGCATTTTGTACAGAATTTCCTGACTCATCTCCTGGTTCGGCAGCACCTGCGGTTTCGCCGTGGGGCGCATCACGACCACGCGCGGTTTCGGCGCTGGCGCGGTAGCGGCGGGCGGTTGCGCCTGCGCTTCGGTCTGCTTCAAAGGCTGCTGCGCGCACGCCATGAGCGCCAATACCGGCGTTAGCGTCGCAAGATTGAGAATTTTCATCGTTGGAGGGCTAAAAAGAATTGGGGGGCATCGCAAGAACTTTGGTTAGAGCGGATAATAAGCCCGCAAGTTCTTCATAAACCGTAACATATTAGGTATATTTGACGCCCACGACAAGCCATCCGCGCGGTCGCGACTGACGACCCGCACCCATAATGCCGACGCAAGCCGCTGATATTACTGTTTCCGCCCAAGGGCTTTCGCGCAGATTTGGTGCCCATACCGCCGTCAACAACGTCAGCATCGAGTTGAAACGCGGCGAAATCCTGGGCTTTCTCGGGCCGAACGGCGCCGGCAAAACGACCACGATGCAGATGCTGACCGGCAACCTTGCGCCGACGAGCGGCGCGATCAGCATCTGCGGCATCGATCTGTTCGAGCGTCCAATCGCCGCCAAAGCGCGCATTGGTTATCTGCCCGAACATCCGCCGCTTTACCGCGAGCTGACCGTGCGCGAATACCTGGACCTGGCAGCGCGTCTGCACCGCGTGCCGAACGCACGCCGCGCCGCAGCGCTTGACGATGCTCTGACGCGCTGCGGTCTCACTGATGTGAGCAAAAAACTGATTGGAACGCTCTCAAAAGGCTATCAGCAGCGCACCGGCATCGCACAGGCGATTGTGCATCGGCCCGACGTTGTGATCCTCGACGAACCGACGGTCGGCCTCGATCCCAACCAAATTCGCGAAATCCGCAGTCTGATACATGAGCTCGGCGCCAGCTACAGCGTGATTCTGTCAACGCACATACTGCCTGAAGTCGAAGGCGTGTGCGACCGCGTGCAGATCCTCCATCAGGGCGCTACGGTGTTCAGTGACATCATCGCCGGTCTCAAAGAGTTTCACGGCAACCGCACGCTGCTGCTCGGCCTGAAGCTGCCGCCGGCCATCGACGAGATTGCCCGCGTCAACGGTGTCGCAGGCGTCGAACCCGCCGGTGAAAAACTGTTTCGCGTGAGCTTCGCCGGTGACATCGATCCAAGCGAGGAATTGGCGCGGCGGGCGGTTGAACAATCGTGGGGACTGTTTCAGCTCACGCCGACCCAATCGAGCCTCGAAGATGTCTTCGTTCAGCTCACCCGGAAGGAAGAACTAAGTTGATCTTCGCCATCGCCCGCAAGGAATTAAAAACACTGTTTACCTCGCCGATGGCGTGGGCGGTGCTCACCTTCATGCAGCTCATACTTGCATATTTTTTTCTGCGGCGCGTGCAAGACTACATGGAAATTCAGGCGCAGCTCATACAAATGCCGAATCCCCCGGGTGTAACCGAGCTGGTAATCGCGCCGCTTTACCTGACGATTGTAACGATGATGCTGTTTGTGGTGCCCCTGCTCACGATGAGGCTGATCGCCGAAGAGCGGCGCAATCAGACCATGGTGTTCCTGATATCGGCACCGTTGTCGATGACTCAAATCGTGATCGGCAAGTTCACCGGGCTTACCGCTTTCCTGCTGCTGATCATAGGTATCACCACGTTGATGCCGCTGTCGCTGCTGCTCGCGGGGCAACTTGACTTCGGACTGCTCGCGAGCCTCAGCGGCGGGGTCGCATTGCTTGCGGCGTGCTTCGTCGCGATCGGGCTTTATGCGTCATGCCTGACCGTACATCCTTTTATAGCGGCGGTCGTGAGTTTCTGCATACTTCTCGCGCTGCTGCTGGCGGGAGACGCCGCCGTAGACGGACTCAAAGCGCGCGGCTGGACTATCGCTGCCGCGCTAGCTCAGGTGTTGTCCCCGTTCAAGAATTTCGAGCCGTTTAGCAAAGGAGTGATCGACAGCTACGCCATTGCGTGCCTGCTGCTGTTGATCGTCTTGTTTTTGATTCTGACCATTCGCCGCCTCGACGCGGCACGCTTGCGCGGATAAACCATGCAGATCACGTCCAGACTGCGGCTGCAGCTGCTGGTGCAGAACGGCATTTTCGTGGTGCTGTTGATCGCGCTGATAGCACTGCTCGCTTTTTTTATGCACGAGTACCGCACCGAGCGCGACATCACCCAGAATTCACGCAACACGCTGTCGCAGCCGACGCGCGAGGTGCTGGCCAAGCTTGCCGGCCCGCTCAAGATCACCATCTTCGCGGCACGCCAAGACCCGCGCGGCGACCTGCGCAAGATAATCGGCGATTTCCTTGCGCCCTATCAGCGCGCCAAGCCTGACCTCAGCGTATCGTTCGTCGATCCGCGCGAGGAGCCCAAGCTCGCGCAGGCGGCCGGTATCCGCGTCCCAGGCGAATCCGTGATCGAGTACAACCAGAAGAGCGAACGGCTGACCGATTACAACGAGCAGTCGTTTGCCAACGCACTGATGCGTTTGATGCGCTCGGGCGAGCGCTTGATCATGGCGCTCGACGGCCACGGCGAGCGGCGCCTGAATGGCATGGCCAATCACGATCTCGGCGAATTCGGCAAGCAACTCGCCGCCAAAGGCTTCAAGACGAGCAGTCTTAATCTCGCGCTCGCGCAGGAAGTTCCCGCCAATGCGAGCGCGCTCCTGATCGCGAGCCCGCAAGTCGATCTGCAGCCGGCCGAAGTGCAGAAAATCAGGCAATATCTGGACAAGGGCGGCAATCTGCTGTGGCTGATCGACCCCGAGCCGCTGCGTGGTCTGCAGCCCCTCGCCGAACAGCTCGGCCTCGTGCTGGGACCGGGAACCGTCGTCGACCCCACGCTGCAGCCGCGCAACGGGCCGCCGGTTTTCGCAAGCGCGACCGAGTATGCGCATCATCCGATCTTCGGCGACTTCCGCCTCAATACGATTTTTCCCTACGCGCGCCAGATCGGTGCAAACGAGAACAAAGACTGGCGCATCACGCGCCTAATCCAGGTCGCACCGCTCGGCTGGGTCGAAATGGGCAAGCTCGACGAGAAAATCGGGTTCGACAAGGCGCGCGACCTGCCGGGCCCGATCAATATCGCGGTCGCGCTCGAGCGCAGCGTAAACGACCGCCCACAGCGCGTGCTCGCAATCGGGAACGGCAGCTTCCTCTCCAACGCTTCCCTGGGCCTCGGCGGCAACCTCGATCTGGGCATCAACATCTTCAACTGGCTGGCGGGAGACGACACGCTGATTGCGATCCAGCCGCGGCCCGCGCTCGACAACCATCTTGATCTCGGGCCGGGCGCGCAATACCTGTTGCTGTTTGGCTTTCTTATCTTCGCGCCACTGGCGTTCATAAGCACCGGCATTGTTGTCTGGTGGCGCCGCAGGAGGCCTTAACGCGATGAAACGGGGTTTATGGGTCAACATTGCGCTGCTGATTGCCGTCGTTGCGCTGCTGCTTTTTGCCTGGCTCAAACCCGATCAACGCGAACCCGATTTCAAGCTCTCGACGCTCACTGCAGCCGACGCGACGAGCATCAGGATCGAGATCGCCGGCGCCGCGCCTATCGTGCTCGAGCGCCCGGCATCCGGTTGGCAGATTACTGCGCCGCTTGCCGCGCGCGCCGACAATTTCCAGGTGCAGCGCCTGCTCGGCATACTCGAAGCGAAATCGAAGGACCGCTTTCCTGCCACCGGGCTCGCGCGCTTCGAGTTGAACGAACCTTACGCGCGTGTCACGATCAACCAGCAGGTTTTCAGCTTTGGCGCCGCCAACCCGATCAGCCGCGAACAATATTTGCTGACGCGCGATGGAATTTACATGATCGACCTGCGCCATGGCGCGACACTGCCGGGAAATGTATTGCAACTGGTGAGCAAGCAATTGTTCGCGCCCGAGGAGGCACCGGTTGCCTTCGAGTTCAAGGAATTCAGCCTTGCCCAGCAGGACGGAAGGTGGCGGCTTACGCCGCCCGCAGCGGACTTGAGTCAGGACGACATCAACCGCTGGATCGACGAATGGCGGCTCGCGACCGCTTTGGCGGTGCAACCGGCGAGTGATCGCAAGCCGCTCGCGACGGTCAAAGTGCGGCTCAAAGGCGGCGGCGACATAACGCTGTCGCTGCTGCAGCGCGAACCGCAATGGGTGCTCGCGCGCAGCGACCAGAAATTCGAATATCAGCTGCCTGGCGCAATCGCGCAGCGTCTGCTCGCGCCGCCCGCCGCCGACAACGCGAAGTAACGATGCCCGAGCTGCCGGAAGTCGAAACCACACTGCGTGGGCTCAGGCCGCATCTTGAAGGCGAGCGCATTCGGACCGCTGTGATACGCAAGCGAGCGCTGCGCCTGCCGATCACGCGCAACCTGCCGCGACTGATCGCCGACGCGACCGTGCGTGCGATCGTCCGCCGCGGCAAATATCTGCTGTTCGACTGCGGCCACGGCTCGCTGATCGTGCACCTTGGCATGTCGGGACGGCTGTGGCTCGTCAACGCGGCCACGCGGCCGGAGGCGCACGATCATTTCGATCTGATCATGGCAAGCGGCGCAGTGATGCGGTTGCGCGATCCGCGTCGCTTTGGCCTCGTGTTGTGGCATGCGGGCGAAGCGCTAACGCATCGACTCTTAAAGGATATCGGGCCCGAACCGCTCGGCACGGAATTCGATGCCGCATGGCTGTATCGCGAAACGCGCAATCGCAGCGCCGCGATCAAGCAGACGCTGATGGACAGCCATCTTGTCGCCGGGATCGGAAACATCTACGCCAACGAGGCGCTGTTCCAGGCCGGCATCAATCCCAAAACGCCGGCACGCAGTATCGGCCGCGATCGCTATGCGCTGCTGGTTGGGAAAATCCGGGCTACGCTCGAACTTGCAATCGGCGCCGGCGGTTCGAGCCTGCGCGACTACGTCGGCAGCGACGGCCGCGCCGGCAATTTTCAAAAGCACTTCCTGGTCTACGACCGCGCCGGACTGCCGTGCTTCAACTGCGGCAGGCCGGTGCGGGCTTTCGTGCAGGGTCAGCGCTCGACGTTCTATTGCCCGCGCTGCCAGAAATGATTCACCCGCTTCGCTTCTGCGCCGTCAAGCGCAAATACTTCTCGTGCAACTGCTCGCGCGTCTCGACATAGTCGGGATTCAGCGGAATGCAATCGACCGGGCACACGGCAACGCACTGCGGCTTGTCATGGTGTCCGACGCATTCGGTGCATAGCGCCGGGTCAATCACGTAGATTTCGGCACCCGCCGCGATCGCGTCGTTCGGGCATTCCGGCTCGCATACGTCGCAGTTGATGCATGCGTCTGTGATCATCAATGCCATGGTATCGCCGTGGATTACTTGCCGCCCATCTGC
>DASYSI010000004.1:0-3374 GCA_036003485.1 Burkholderiales bacterium
CAATAGGGTATCATAGAACGCTAATTTAGAGCGTTTTTCCCTTTAGTCGGAATCAGTTATGTTTGGTTTTCTCAGCGGCTACTTCAATAACGACCTCGCGATCGACCTCGGCACAGCTAACACCCTCATTTACGTGCGCGGCAAGGGCATCGTGCTCGATGAGCCGTCCGTGGTCGCGATTCGCCAGAACGGCGGACCAAACGGCAAGAAAGTGATTCAGGAAGTCGGGCTTGCGGCCAAACAGATGCTCGGGCGCACACCCGGCAACATCACCGCGATCCGGCCGATGAAAGACGGCGTGATCGCGGACTTCACGGTTACCGAGCAGATGTTGAAGCACTTCATCAAGAAAGTACATGAGTCGCGCTTGTTCTCGCCGTCACCGCGCATCATCATCTGCGTGCCATGCGGTTCGACGCAAGTCGAGCGTCGCGCGATCCGCGAATCGGCAATCGGCGCGGGCGCCTCACGCGTCTATCTGATCGAGGAGCCAATGGCGGCGGGGATCGGCGCGGGCCTGCCGGTGGGCGAGGCGACCGGCTCGATGGTGGTCGACATCGGCGGCGGCACCACCGAAGTGGGCGTGATCTCGCTCGGCGGGCTGGTGTATAAAGGATCGGTGCGCGTCGGCGGCGACAAGTTCGACGAGGCGATCATCAACTACATCCGCCGCAATTACGGCATGCTGATCGGGGAAACCACCGCCGAGCACATCAAGCAGGAAATCGGATCCGCATTCCCCGGCTCCGAAGTCCGCGAGAAAGAAGTCAAAGGCCGTAATCTTGCCGAAGGCATACCGCGCAGCTTTACAATTTCCTCGAACGAAGTTCTCGAAGCACTGACCGAACCGCTCAATAGCATCGTCAGCGCGGTCAAGTCCGCGCTCGAGCAAACTCCGCCCGAGCTCGCCGCCGATATTGCAGACAAAGGAATGGTGCTCACCGGCGGCGGCGCATTGCTGCGCGACATCGACCGGCTTCTGATGGAGGAAACCGGGCTGCCGGTAATCGTCGCCGAAGACCCGCTGACATGCGTCGTGCGCGGCTCAGGCATAGCACTCGAGAAAATGGAAAAACTCGGCAGCATCTTCACGGATGACTGACAAGGTTCCATGTTTCATGTTTCAAGTTAAGTTCGCCCTGAGGTATCGATCCAACTTGAAACGCGAAACTTGAAACCCGAAACCTGCAATTGAATGGAACACAGTCCACCGCCATTTTTCAAACGCGGCCCTACCCCCCTCGTTCGCCTGTTGTTGTGTTCACTGTTATCGATCGCGCTGTTGATCGCGGATGCACGTTATCGATATCTCGATGACATTCGCCTGGTTGCCGCGGTTATCGTCTATCCGTTGCAGCGGCTCGCGGCCGCGCCGGGCGAGATGCTCGCGCGCATCGGCGAATTCTTCGTTGCGCAGTCGACTCTGCATGACAATAATCTGCGGCTTGCGGAGCAGAATCTGCTGACGGGTGCGAAGCTCCAGAAGTACAATGCGCTCGCCGCCGAAAACGCGCATCTGCGCGAACTACTCGCCGCGCGACAGCGTTTTCCCGAGCGCACCATCGCGGCCGAGGTGCTCTATGCCGGCCGCGATCCGTTCACGCGCAAAATCATCATCGATAAAGGCGAGCAGCACGGCATCAAGGCGGGCCAGCCTGCGATCGATCAGCTCGGGGTTATTGGCCAGGTCACTCGTGTCTATCCGTGGCTGGCGGAAATCACGCTGGTCACCGACAAGGAGCAGCTGGTGCCGGTGCAAAACGTGCGCAACGGTTTGCGCGCGGTGCTGGGCGGCACCGGCAGCACTGACCAGCTCGAGCTCAAATTCATACCGCTCAACGCCGATTTTCAAAACGGCGATCAGCTCACGACTTCCGGCATTGACGGGGTGTATCCTCCCGGGCTGCCAGTGGCCGCCGTTTCCAATGTCGAACGCAATGCCGCCTACCTGTTTGCGCGCATCATATGCAAACCGGTGGCAGGGGTCAGCAGCCGCAACCAGCTACTGGTACTGAATTGGGAAAATAAGATGCCCCAGCGGCCCGCCGATGAAGAGAAGCCCATGCGACCCAAAAAATCAAGGAGGGGTGGCTGATGCAACCGCGCGACATCGCGCCGCATGAAATTTTGCTGCCGGTGCGCCCGGTTTTCATCGTATTTACGCTGCTCGCGGCGCTGCTCGTAAATCTGCTGCCGTGGTCGGGCGCGATGCTCACGTTGAAACCCGATTTCGTCGCACTGGTCGTGCTCTACTGGTGCATCCAGCAGCCGCGCAAGCTCGGCTTTACCGTGGCGTGGCTGATGGGACTGATAATGGACGTGGCCGATGGCACCCTTTTTGGCCAGCACGCGCTCGCCTACTCGGTGCTCGCCTTCGGCGGCATCGTACTGCACCGCCGCGTGCTGATGTTTACGATGAAGGACCAGATCCTGCATGTGATACCGCTATTGCTCGTAAATGACTTGATCGTGCTCGTGATTCGCAAGTTCGGCGGCGCCGATTTCCCCGGTTTCAGCTATTTTGTCGGCAGCTTCATTGCCGGAGCCCTTTGGCCGCTGTTGAGTTTCCTGCTCAAGCTGCCGCAACGGCCGGTGCCCGATCCCGACAGTGTCTGAACTGATCATCAATACCGGCGTCGAGCTGCGCAATTCCCGGCTCGAGATCCATAATTTCCGGCTGAGGCTTGCGATTGCGTTGGGTTTCGTGCTCCTCATGTTCTTGCTGCTGCTCGCGCGCTTTTTCTACCTGCAGGTGATCCAGCATGAGCATTACAACACGCTCGCCGAAGCGAACCGGATTTCAATTGTGCCGATCGCTCCCAATCGCGGCATTATTGTCGACCGTAACGGCGTGGTGCTCGCTCACAATTACTCGGCTTACACGCTCGAGATCACGCCGGGCAGGGTTGAAGATCTTGACGCGCTGATCAATGACCTTGCGACCGTGATCGAGATCACGCCCAAAGACCGGCGCCGCTTTAAAAAGCTGCTCGAAGAAAGCAAAAGCCTGGACAGTCTCCCCATCCGCACCCGGCTCTCCGATGAAGAAATCGCGCGCTTTGCCGCCGCCCGCTACCGTTTCCGCGGCGTAGAGATCAATGCGCGCCTGTTCCGCCAGTACCCCAAAGGGGAAATGTTCTCGCATGTCGTCGGTCACATCGGGCGCATCAACCAGCGCGAACTCGACAAGTTGGAGGAAGAAGGCAAGGACGCGAATTACAAAGGTACCGACTATATCGGCAAAGTCGGGCTCGAAGACAGTTATGAAAAAGATCTGCACGGCACCACCGGCGTGGAGGAGGTCGAAGTCGACTCCGGCGGCCGCGCGGTGCGCACGCTTTCGCGCTCGGCGCCGGTATCGGGCAGCAATCTCG
>DASYSI010000005.1:0-18960 GCA_036003485.1 Burkholderiales bacterium
GCGTTTCCACTGCCGGACCCACGCGACTCGCGCCGGGAGTTCCCGCGATTGCCGCGTCGGGTCTGCCCGGCTATGTGGTTGAAAGCCAGAACGCGATATTCGCTCCGGCGGATACGCCTGCCGCGGTCATCGCGCTCCTGAATCAGGAGCTCAACCGGGTCCTCAAGAATCCCGACGTGCGCGAAAGGCTGCTCGTAGGCGGGACCGAGCCCACGGGCGGATCTTCACAGCTCGCTCTCGAAACGATCAAGGCTGATATGGCGAAATGGGCCAAGGTCATCAAGGATCTCGGCATACGCGAGGACTGAAGCGCTGCAGCTCTCACACCATCGATGATTAGAATATCTACTACTGTGCTCTCGCGACAAAGGGGCTGGCGTTCGCATTTCGCTGTAAGTCTGGTGTTGCTGCTGTTAGCACCGCTCGCGTGTGCGGACAGCTATCCCGCCAAGGCGGTGCGCTTCATCGTTGCTTTTCCCGCAGGCGGAAATTCCGATCTCGTCGCCCGAATCGTCGGGCAGAAACTGACCGATTCCCTCGGGCGTCCGTTTGTGATCGATAACCGCGGCGGCGCCGGGGGCGTAATCGCCGAGGAGATTGCCGCGAAGTCGCCTCCCGATGGCTACACCTTGCTGCATGTCTCGATTGCTCATGTCGTCGGTTCTATTCTGAACAAGAAGCTTCCTTACGATCCGATGCGGGATTTGACTCCGGTATCGCTCGTCGTGTCAGTGCCGAATGTGCTCGTTGTACATACGTCGCTCAACGTGCAGTCAGTGCCCGAACTGATCGCGCTCGCGAAAGCGAAACCGGGACAGCTCAATTACGCCTCTTCATACATGACTTCACTGCACCTGGCCGGCGAATTGTTTAAAGCGATGGCGGGCGTCGACATTCTCAACGTCAACTACAAAAGTGGTGGGCTCGCGGTTCCCGATCTCGAAGCAGGCCGCGTGCAGATGGCCTTTTCAGTCATCACGACGGCGTTATCAGCAGTGAAAAGCGGGCGCGTGCGCGCACTGGCGGTTACCAGCGCGCAACGATCGGCGGTGCTGCCGGATTTGCCCGCGATTGCGGAGTTTGTTCCTGGATACGAATCGACGGGGTGGCACGGCATGTTGGCGCCAGCCGGTACTCCGCGCGCCATTATTTTGAAGCTGGGAGGCGAGGTTGCGAAAATCATGCGCATGCCGGACGTGCGCGCGAAGCTGGTCGGTATCGGCGCCGATCCGTTGGGCAGCACTCCCGAGGCATTCGCAACTTTCCGCCAGGCCGAGGTTGCGAAGGTGCGCACGCTTATCGCCAAAGCGGGAATCAAAGCCGAGTACTGAATGACCAATAGCTTGATGCAAATCCTGTTGCCACCGCGTTCCTGTCGTTCCCGCCGAGCCTACGTATTGCATCGCGTTATGAACCTCCAAGCAATCGGCAAGAAGGCACATAAGGTCCATCGATTGCGAAGCGCCATACTGCGAGTAGTGGCAATGCTGGGACTCATGACGCTCGGGTCAACAGTTGCCCGCGCGCAGGACTATCCTTCCGCCAAACCGATCCGCATACTCACTTCGCAGTCCGGTAGCGGCAGCGACATCGTGGCGCGCATCATCGCCGACCGGCTTCCGGCAAGCATCGGACAGCGCGCGGTGGTCGATAACCGCGGTATCATCGCGCCGGAAATCGCCGCCAAAGCGCTGCCCGATGGCTATACCGTGCTTTTCTACAGCACTCCGCTGTGGGTTTCGCCGCTCATGCACGACAATGCGCTGTGGGACCCAGTCAAAGACTTCGCGCCGGTCATGCTCGCCGTGAATGCGCCGAACATTCTGGTCGTGCATCCGTCGCTGCCGGTTAAGTCGGTCAAGGATCTGCTCGCGCTGGCGAAAGCAAAACCCGGAGCGCTCAACTACGGTTCGGGCTCGGCGGGTTCTTCATCGCATCTTGCGGCCGAGCTATTCAATTCAGTCGCCAATGTCAATATCGTGCGCATCCCTTACCGCGGCGTCGGACCCGCGCTGCTGGGGTTGCTTGGAGGCCACGTTCAGGTTATGTTCCCATCAGCAAGCTCGGCGCTGCCGTACATGAAGAGCGGCAAAGTACGCGCGCTGGCGGTCGCGAGCGCCAAGCCATCTGCGCTGGTGCCGGGCCTGCCGACAGTGGCGTCGGCGGGCTTGGTGGGTTATGAAGCGGATACTCCGCTCGGCGTGTTCATGCCGGCGGGCGCTGCGCCGAGAGTCATCGAGCGTTTCAACCAGATACTCGCTGACGCACTCAACATTGCGGACGTGAAGAAGCTCGTTACCGCGCAAGGTTCGGAAGTCGTCGCGAGCACTCCCGCTGAATTTGCCGCGACGCTGCGTTCGGAAATCGCGCGCTGGAGCAAGCTCATCAAGGCTAAAGGACTGCGTGAGGACTAGCCTGCCAACCAGAAGGAGTAAGGAGATGTCGAAACACCAGGAATTGACCGCGCTTATCGTAGGCGATGTCGCAGAGACGTGGAAAGCAGCGTAGACATGAGCAGACTTTTTCAAAGACTGGAATCGAACGAGATGGCGCTCGGCGTTTGGCTGAAAGGCGGACCGACGTGGGTTTCGACGATCGCGCGCGCCGGCTTCGATTTCGTCCGGCCCGACATGATGTTCTCGACGCTCGAATGGAAGGAGCTCGACCACATCAATAAAGCGGCGCAGGCGGTGGGAATGACGACGTGGGTGCGAGTTCCTTCGAATCCGTGGCTTGGAGGGACCGAATCGCTCCAGGTCACCGTAGACGTCCAGCGCGCTTTCAGCATCGGCATTCCGATCGTGGGCGCGTCGATCGCATCGGCGGCGCAGGTCAGGGCGTGCGCCGCGGTCGCGCGCGACTGGCATCGCTCGGGCACGGGCGAGTACCCGAATTCGAACGAGACCTTTGCCGCGATGAACAAGAAGGGTGCCGACGTCGCGGTGTTCGTCCCGCATATCGAAGCACAGACCGCGATCCGCGAGATCGACGAGATACTGGCTATCGACGGCATACGCATCGTCATGCTCGCAATGACGGATTTGAGCAAGGAGATCGGCTACGCGTTTCAGTACGAGCATCCCAAAGTGTGGCAGGCGCTCGACTCGATCGTTGAGAAAGCGCGCGCGCGCGGCATCGTCGTCGCGGCGAACATGGGATACGACTACACGACTCACGAGCGCATGGCCGAGCGCGTACGGAGCATGCACGAGCACGGCGTTCGCATCTGCCTCATGCAGGGCGCGGACAACATGCTCGAGAATTTCGCGAAGCCGCTGTTAAACGACATCCGCGGAGCGATCGCATGACCGGTATGGCTGCCCCCGTGATCCCTCGCACCGACGCGAACCTGACCGAAGCCGCGCGCGCATTCCGGGATAAGACGGCAGTCGCCGGAGTAGGGCTAACGCTGGGGAAGTTTCCCGAGCGCACAGCGCTTTCACTCGCGATCGAAGCATTCAAGCTCGCGCTCGACGATTCGGGATTGAAGCGCGACGACATCGACGGGTTGATCACGCTCTCGTTCGGATCCGACTACGACCGCTTTCTCGAAGCCACGGGGCTGAACGTCCGCTACGCGCATCAGGGCTGGACGCACGGACGCTTCATTTCTCCGACGCTGCAATTCGCCGCGATGGCGGTCGGCATGGGTATGGCCAAGGCGGTCGCTATCGTCAACGGCAAGCGCGGCAAGGCTTTCGGCCAGCCGACTGATATCGAAATGTGGCGCCAGGGCCTGGGGCCGCACGGCGAGAGCCCCGCGTACGGGGCGTTGCGTCCGGCTTTCGGCGCCGCGATCTCGGCGCAGCGCTATTTTCATCTGTACGGCGGCAGCAACGACGATCTCGGACCGATTTGCGTGGCGTTTCGCAAACACGCGCGCATGAACCCGATCGCGGTGCGGCGCGATCCGATGACGCTCGATGATTACCGCAGATCACCGTGGATCGTCGCACCGCTGCGGCTGCTCGATTGCTGCCAGATCAACGACGGCGGCTCGTGCATCATCGTGACTTCGGCTGAGCGGGCCCGCGACTGCAGGAAAACACCCGCATTGATTTCGGGCATGCAGGGCGTGCACGCCGGGCCCGATTACCACAATTTGGCGCTGCCCGGTCTCGGCGTCGCACAGCAGAACGTCTACAACTACACGCCGAGCGCCGACGATCTGTATTCGTACCGCATGGCGGGGATCACGCACAAGGACGTCGATGCGCTCATCACTTACGACGCCTTCTCGCCGCTCGTGCTATTCGCGCTCGAACGCTTTGGATTTTGCGGCCCGGGAGAAGCGCGCGAGTTTGTCAAGAACGGCCGCATCGAGCTGGGCGGAGAGCTTCCGGTGAATACGTCGGGCGGGCTCCTCTCCGAAGGTCATCTTTCCGGCTGGAATCTGCTGATCGAAGCCGTGAGGCAGACGCGCGGCGAATGCGGCGAACGCCAGGTGAAAAACGCGGAAGTGGTTCAGTATGGCTGCTTCCTCGGAGAATCGCTGATCTTCCGGCGCGCGTCATGAAACCTTCGATGCAGAGAATTGACGAAGCGACGGGGCGCTACCTGCCGGTCATCTATCCCGAGGAGCTGCCGTACTGGGAAGCGCTCAAACAGCGGCGGCTCGAGCTGCAGCGCTGCAAGTCATGTGCAAAAGTCTGGTACCCGATCGGTCCTGCGTGTCCGCACTGCCTCGGCCTCGAATTCGACTGGTCGCTGATGAGCGGGCGAGGGATCATTCACAACTTCGTCGTCTATCACAAAGCGTGGACGCCGTGGCTCGAGAAGCGCGTGCCCTATGCCGTGATACAGGTCGAGCTCGAGGAAGGTCCGCGTCTCACCACCAACCTGCTTAACTGCCCGGTCGATAAAATCTGCATCGGCATGCGCGTTGAGGCGGCTTTTGAGGACGTGACCGACGAGATTACGCTGCTCCAGTTTCAACCGAATACAGGCTGATTCGATGACATCGACTGTTTCTCAGCATTCGCGGCTGAAAGAGCCGTGTGGACCGCTGGCAGGCTTGCGGGTACTCGACGTGAGCATCATGGCGGCGGGTCCGTGGACCGGAGCATTGCTCGGCATGCTCGGCGCGGAAGTCATCAAAGTCGAACCGCCCACGGGCGACGGCACACGCTGGGCGCTGCCGACCCAGAGCGGTATGGGCACGAACTTCATCGCGATGAACGTGAACAAGAAAGACATCACGCTCGATTTCAAGACCGACAGCGGCCGCGAGCACGCGGTCGAGCTTGCGCGGGGCGCGGATATTCTCGTGCAGAACTTTCGCGTCGGCGTGATGGAAAGACTCGGCCTCGGATTCGAGCAGCTTCGCGCTTTGAATCCGGGGCTCATCTACTGTTCGATATCGGGATTCGGCGAAGAGGGTCCGCTGCGCCACGCCGGCTGCTCGGATCCGATTATGCAGGCCTATTCGGGTTTCGCGCGGCTGAACGGCGCGCACGGCGAGTCGCTCGATGCTTTCCGCTTTACCGGCTTCGTCGATCTTTCGACCGCGGCTGTCGCGGTGGAGGCGATACTCGCAGCGCTGAACGATCGCGAGCGCGATGGGAAAGGACAGGAAGTGCGCGTCTCGATGGTCGAAGCAGCACTCGAAATGCAGTGCACGCGAGTCGCGGAATGGCTCGGCGCGGGCGAGCTTGCAATTCCGCGCGGCAGCGAAGCGGCTGCATTTGCGCCCGATCGCGCTTATCAGGCGGCGGATCACGAAATTTTTGTCTCGGTATGCAGGGCATCGGAATGGACAGGATTCTGCCAAGCACTCGAAATGCCGGAGCTTGCCGGCGATGCGCGCTTCGCTACCAACGTTTCGCGGGTGCGCAATCGTGCGGAGCTCGATCACATCGTCGAACCGGTCTTATTGAAGAGACCCGCGATCTGGTGGCTGCGCGTATTGGAACGCAATGGCGTGGCGTGCGCGCTCGCGCACACCTTCGAAATGTTTCGGCATCATCAGCAGATCGTCGCGAACGAGATGATCGCGCCGATCGACACGCCGTGGGGTGAAGTGAGCGTCGCCGGAACACCGTGGCATTTCAGTCAGACCAAATGTGTCGTTACGCCTGCGCCTCAACCGGGCGAGCACACGGCAGCGGTGCTCGCCGACATCGGCGGGGCCAGCGCGGAACAGCCGGGAGTCAGCGCCGATGCTTGATGGTTTGAAGATCGTCGAGATCGCGGAAGGCCTCGCAGGGCCCCTTGCCGCACTGCGCTTGAGTGAGCTTGGTGCTAACGTCGTCAAAGTCGAACCCGCGACGGGCGATTACATGCGCGACGCGTTTCCCATTGCGGAAGGCGCTGACGTTGCCGCGGCTTTTATCGATTTGAATCGCGGCAAGCGATCGATCGCCTTGGGCAATACTCCGCGCGCCGCGGCGAGCGTATTGACGCGGCTCGTTCAACGCGCTGATGTATTGATCACGGACCGGACCGACGTTGAACTCGCCGCGATAGGTCTTGCAGCCGTCGCTGCGGCGAGCGAGCGCGGCGAATCGAAACTGATCGTCGTCTCGATCACGCCGTGGGGCAGGCACGGTCCGCTGCGCAATCGAAACGGATCCGAGCTGACCGCGCAGGCGATGGCAGGCTACACGCGCTATCTCGGAGCGCATGGCCAGCCGGCACGCAGACTGGGCGCGGACGTTGCATCGGTTGGCACCGGCACGTTTGCAGCGCAGGCCGCGCTGGCGGCGATTTATGCGCGCTCCAAATCCGGGAAGGGCCAGCGCGTCGACCTCTCGCTCACTAATTCGCTGCTCGCGATGAAAAGCATCCATCTCGCGGCGCAATCGAATCCGGACGAATACAAAGGTCCGCGCGTGGGCGGAGCGAATCATCCGCCCGAGCTCGGCTGGGGCGCGCGCGACAGTCGCGTTTTTATGGCTTTTGGCGGATCCGTCGGCCCGACCGGTCGCGCCGGATGGGTCGACTTCGTCAAGGAAGTCGGCCTCGAAAAGCTCATCGACGATCCGCGCTGCGACAAAACGGGCCGGGTGACGACCGGGCACGGCGCGCGCGTGCACGAAATGCGCGAGACGTACGAGCAAGCGTTCGCCAAGTACTCCGCGGAAGAGCTGGTCGCGCTCATCAGAAAGCATCGCGGTAACGCGTCAGTGTATCAGCGGCTCGACGAAGCGCTTGCGCATCCGCAGACTAAATCGCTCGACCTCATCGACGAAGTCGCAATCGATGGCAAGGTGCGCCGGTTCAGGCGCTTTCCGGCTCGCTTCAGTAAATTGAAGCCGAAGTCACAAACGTGCGCGCCGGGTCTCGGCGAGCACACGCGCGAGATCGCACTCGAGACCGGAACATCAAGCGGCGATCTCGAAGCGCTCTATCAAGCGGGAGGCTTGCGACGCACCGCTAACTAGCGGCGGATGAACCAAATGACAAGCGAGATGACGACCGAGATAATCACGCAGGTCGTGATTGGGAAATAGAAAAAGCCGTTTTCAGTTTCGACGCGTACGTCGCCCGGCAGACGACCGAGGCCGAGTTTTGAAAGCCATGGCCAGAGCAGGCCAACCAGCAGAAGACCCGCCCCAATAATAATTAGAATCCGTTGCATGATGTATCTTATTAGATCGCCCGTGAGGCGCCTAAACGACCCGATGCCGGGCGTACGCGGCAACGCAATCCATGAGGCGCGCGCATTCGATCAGTTTTCAAAGCTGAAACGCCAACCAGAGCACCAGACCTTCACTTAACTTACGCAACACTCCAGCGACGTGGGGCCGGTAGCGCTTGGCTCGCGCGCGCTCCGCCTCGAGCCAGCCGGCAAAGCCCTGGATATCGGCGCCATTATAGAATGCGACCATCAGCTCATAGTTGAGGAAGAGACTGCGCGCGTCGAGATTGGCGGTTCCAACGAGCGCCAATACATCATCGATCACAACCGCCTTGGCGTGCAGCATGTAGGGCACAAACCATATCCGTGCACCCGCGGTGGCGAGGTCGCGCAAGCTGCGGTGGCGCGCCAAATCGGCCATGCGATGGTTCGAACGGACGGGCAGGATCAAATCGACTTTCACATTGCGCCACGCCGCAAGCGACAGCGCCATCAGCAGTTCATCGCTGGGAACGAAATACGGCGTCGCGGCAATGATGCGGCTGCGCGCGTTGAAGCATGCGGTCACCAGCAGCGCATGCACGGTGTCGTCGGCCTGGTCAGGGCCCGACGCGATGACCTGGGCCACCGGCTCCGGCATGGTTTGAGTCGGGAACTTGATTTCGGGCCGTGGGAAGCCTTGTGCAAATGCCCAGTCGCTCTCGAAGAGTTCGCCCGCCTGGCGCGCCAGCGGCCCGTGCAGATCGAAGCTCAGGTCCCGCCACGGCGCATGATGGGGAGTGCCCTCAAAATATTCGGCAGCAAAATTTCGTCCGCCGCACCAAAGGCGCGCATCGTCGGCGACGACCATTTTGCGGTGATTGCGCAGATTGGAGCGGCCTTTGAGCGGCGAATGCAACAGCGGAACAAACAGGGTGACGTGCACGCCCGCTGATTCGAGCACGCGCAGATTGGGCCATCCGCCCAACATGCGGCCTACGCCATCGAGCAGCAGCCGTACCTGCACGCCGGCGCGCGCCTTCGCGATCAAACGCTTTACCAGCGCGTCGCCCATTACGTCGCGCCCGAGCAGAAAAGCACACAGCTTCAACTCGTGCTCGGCGCTGTCGATCAATTCCCAGAGGGCCTGCAGTGCCTGAGTTCCGTCGGCATGAATGCGCAAATTCTGATAGGAGGCCGCCGGAGGTTGACCCATCGCAGCCGCCAACTGGCGCGGCCATGCGTTATCGAAGATGAGATTGGGATCGGGCGGCGCGAGCGGAGGGTGACTCCCGGAACGCACGAGCTTGCGTGTGCCGAACAGCAGATACAGCGGCAGGCCGACATAAGGAATGAGCACCATCACCAGCACCCAGCCGACCGCGGCCGCGGGATGCCGGCGCTGCTGCAGGGTGTGCGACGCGAGCACGTACACGAGCAGCCCAATCATCACCGCCAGACCGTGCAGCGACAGCGAATATGCCACGAGCGGGTGTGTCCACATACAATCGTCGTACTTGCGCGCGCCTAGTCCGCCTTGATATGCGCGGTCTTGGCGAGTCGGGTCAGCAGCGCGATCTGCTCGGCGATGAATGTGTCGAACGCTTGCGGCGCAATCGGAACGGGCTCCGCGCCAAGCGCATTCCAGCGCTCTTTTGATTCGGGCAGATTGAGTACGCGCGTGATTTCGCGATTGAGCTTATTGACGATCGCGCGCGGCGTCTTGCCGGGCGCGAGCAGACCGAACCAGGTTTCCCAGCGATAGCCCGGGACACCGGCTTCGATCATCGTCGGAACATCCGGCAGCACGGTGACCCTTTTTCCGGGCGTCACGGCGAGGGCCAGAAGTTTGCCGTCCCTGATGAACGGTAGCGCATTGGTGACCGGGGACAGCATGAATTGCACGCGGCCGGTCGCCGCCTCCATCACCGCCTCCGGTATGCCTTTGTAAGGCACGTGTCCGACGTCTATTCCGGCCAGACTCTGAAAAAGTTCGGCCGAAAAATGCGTCGCGCTGCCGACTCCGCCCGATGAGAACATCACTTGGCCCGGCTTCGCTTTGGCCATGGCAATCAACCCCCTGACACTTTCCACACCGAGGCTGGGACTCACAATGAGGACAGCCGGCACGCTGACAGTCGTGGTGATGCCCGCAAAATCTTTGAGCGTGTCGTACGGCAGTTTGGAATAGACGGCCGGCGCCACCGCATGAGACGCGGATACCGAAAGCAGCGTATGACCGTCGGGCGTCGCGTTGGCGACGGTCTGCGCGGCGATGATGCCACCCGCGCTGGGCCGGTTATCGGCGATGACTTGCTGCTTCCACGTCTGGTTGAGCTTTTGTCCGATCACTCGCGCGGAGACGTCCACCGTGCTGCCCGCAGAAAATCCGATGACGATACGGATCGGTCTAGATGGATATTGCGCCGCCTCGTCGGCAGCCGCTGCTGCCCATGCCGTTGACATCGACGCGGCGAAAACGAGAGCTGACGGCAGGCGCAGGTTTCGGTACACCATGCAAGTATGCTTAATCACGATCAGCGCGTAAATGGGCGCTCGCGAGCCGGCTAAATTGACTGGCCTGAGCGTGTCCGCTACCATCGGAACGATCGCGCCCGACTGCGCGCGGATATCCCCTATGCGAGCCTATCACGATCTCGGCGGTCTTTCCGCCGGCGCTGTCCCTCAGGAAGAGCACGAGCTGCAGCTGTGGGAGAAGCGCGTCGAAGCTTTGCTGGTCCTGCTCACGCGCAAGCACATATTGCGGGTCGACGAAAATCGCCGCGGCCTCGAATCGCTGGGTGGCGAGGTTTATCACAGTTTGAGCTATGCCGAACGCAGAATTCTCGCGATGTCGAATAACCTGATCCTCAAAGGCATCTTCAGCGTCGACGAGCTCGCCACCAAGCTTGCGCAGATCGATCGACGCCAGGATCCGCTGCCATGAATGCCGCTTTGGCGGCCGGTGTTGCTGCGGCTGCGACGTGCGCATACGCGCGCGGCGAGCGCATCCGCGTGCGCAAAGTGGACGCGCCGGGCCACATCCGCACACCCCATTACATCCGCGGCAAGATAGGCGTCATCGAGCGCTGCGTCGGCTTTTTCAAGAATCCCGAAGAACTTGCTTACGGACGCAGCGGCGAGCCTCTGCGCGCTTTGTACCGCGTGCGTTTCCTGCAGTCCGACGTGTGGGATGATTATCGCGGTGGCCCCGGCGATACGCTCGATATCGATCTCTACGAACACTGGCTTGAGCCGGTGACCGCGCCATGAGCGACACACACGATCACGCGCATGCCGCGGGGCACCGGCATCCGCCGCAGCCCGATCACGACGACACGCTGACTTATTATCGCAAGCTCGAGATGGCGGTGCGCGAATTGCTGATCGAGAAAGGCGTGTTCACCACCGGTGATGTGCGCGCAGTCGTCGAGGATATTGAAAGCCGCACCCCGGAAGGAGGGGCACGCGTCGTGGCGCGCGCGTGGACCGATCCACACTTCCGGGAACTGCTGCTCAACGATGCGACCGCCGCGTGCGCAGGCATGGGATTCGAAATGGCACTTTACGACGTGAAACTTACGGTGGTGGAGAACACGCCCGACGTGCATAACCTCGTCGTCTGTACGTTGTGCTCGTGCTATCCGCGCATGCTGCTCGGTCTGCCTCCGGCTTGGTACAAGAGCCGCGCGTATCGCTCACGCGCGGTGCACGAACCGCGCGCGGTGCTGCGCGAGTTCGGACTCGAGCTGCCGGAAAAAGTCGCGGTCCGCGTCCATGACTCGACCGCCGACCTGCGCTACCTGGTTCTTCCGATGCGGCCGCAGCACACCGAGAGCTTCACCGAACAAGAGCTTGCAGCGCTCGTCACGCGCGACAGCATGATAGGAACGGCGATTTTGCGTGCGCCTGACTAAGCAGCACGCGGCGCGAATCGCGGTGCTTTTACAGGCCGCGTGAGATTTTCCAAAGTCACTGCCACAGTCGAACATTCGACTGCGCCTTGCCACTGCTCGACGGCCACACCGCGCCGGATAATTTCGCAGCGATAATCATCGATTGCGTCGGTCCAAATCGAACGCCTCGCCTTTTATCTTGTCCGTAAGAAACAATCCCGCGCTGCTACTTCTAACATGAAAAATCATAAAGACCTCATTGATTTGCATGTCAAATCAGAGTTTATGTCTGCGCTATAATAGCGAGAAGACGCATCGTGTTTGATCCCAATCCCATTCTTTCCGGCTTGCCACACCGGCCCGGCGTTTACCGCATGTTGAACGCAGCCGGGCAGGCGGTTTATGTCGGCAAAGCGGGCGACCTCAAGAAGCGGGTGTCGTCATATTTTCAAAAACAATCCGGGCTCTCGCCGCGCATCCAGCTCATGCTGGGACAGGTAGAGGCGATCGAAACCACGGTCACCCGCTCTGAAGCCGAAGCGCTGTTGCTCGAAAATAACTTAATAAAGTCTTTAACTCCTCGCTATAATATACTGTTTAGAGACGATAAATCCTACCCATATATCGTGCTGACCGGACACCCGTTCCCGCGCTTGGCGTTTCACCGCGGCAGCCTCGATCCGCGGCATCGCTATTTCGGCCCGTTTCCCAACGCCGGCGCGGTACGCGAAAGCATGCAATTGCTGCAAAAGGTGTTTCGGCTGCGCACGTGCGCCGATGGGGTGTTCGACAATCGCTCGCGTCCCTGTCTGTTGTATCAAATCCGTCGTTGCACCGCGCCATGCGTTGGTTTGGTGAGTGCTGCAAACTATGCCGAGGACGTGCACAGCGCCGAGCTGTTTTTGCAGGGCAAGGACGACGAGGCGGTCGAGCGCCTGATCGCGCGCATGAACGCGGCGGCCGAGCGGCAGGATTACGAGCAGGCTTCGGTCTACCGTGACCAGGTCGGCGCATTGCGCAAGGTGCGTGAAAAGCAATTCGTCTCCGGCGCATCTGCGCGTGATGCCGATGTCATTGCCTGCGCTGTCGCAGGCGAAGTCGTATGCGTCAACCTCGTTATGATTCGCGGCGGTCATCACCTCGGCGACAAAAACTTTTACCCACGCAATGCAGCAGGTCACGCCGTGGCGCAGATCATCGAAGCCTTTATCAGTCAACATTATCTGGACCGCGCTGCGCCACCCGTCGTTATCAGCAGCGCAGACTTTGCGCGCGACACGCTTGAGCATTTTCTAAGCGAGCAGGCGAGCCACAAGGTGCAGATCATCGTGAATCCGGCAGGTGAGCGCCGCGCATGGCTCGATATGGCAATCAAAAACGCGACCCTTGGCGCGCAGCAACAGCTGGGTCTGCACGCGACTCAGGAAGCGCGGTTGCTGGCGCTGCAGCACGCGCTCGACACGGCCGAAGCGATTCAGCGCATCGAGTGTTTCGACGTGAGCCATACCATGGGCGAAGCTACGGTCGCCTCGTGCGTGGTCTACGACAAGGCGGCGCTGCAAAAATCCGAGTATCGTCGCTTCAACATCGCGGGCATTGAACCCGGCGATGACTACGCGGCGATGCGTGATGTTTTGAGCCGGCGCTACCGGCGTGTTGTCGCCGGTGAGAGCAAGCTGCCGGATCTGGTGCTGATCGACGGTGGAAAAGGGCAGCTCGGTGTCGCGTGCGAGGTATTTGCCGAACTTGGATTGTCCGACGTAATGCTGGTCGGTGTTGCCAAAGGCGAGGAACGCAAGCCCGGGCTCGAGCAGTTGATCATTCCAGGCCGCGCAAACCCGTTACAATTAACGGCTGAGCACCCAGCATTGCATCTGATTCAGCAGATCCGCGACGAAGCCCATCGCTTTGCGATCGAAGGACACCGTGCGCGGCGCGGCAAAGCGCGCACGACTTCGACGCTCGAGAGTATCACCGGTATCGGCGCGAAACGGCGGCAACGCCTGCTCGCGCGCTTCGGCGGTCTGCGCGGCCTTTTGTCCGCAAGTGTCGCTGAATTGGCGCAGGTGGAAGGCATCAGCCGCGAGCTGGCGGAACGCATTTACGACGAGCTTCACTGAACGATGCCATTTAACATACCGAACGTGCTGACGTGGCTCAGGATCGTCCTGATTCCGCTGTTCGTCGGTATCTTCTACTTCGAGAAAAGCTGGGTCTCACTGCCGAATCAGAATCTCGTCGCGACCATTATTTTTACCCTCGCGGCTGTCACCGATTGGCTGGACGGCTGGCTTGCGCGAAAATTAAATCAAACGTCGGCTTTCGGCGCATTTCTCGATCCGGTTGCCGATAAGCTGATGGTGGCCGCGGCGCTGATCATCCTGCTGCAGCTCGGGCGCGTCGATGCGATCGTCACGCTGATCATCATCGGCCGCGAGATAGCGATCTCGGCGCTGCGCGAATGGATGGCCCACCTGGGAGAATCGAAAGGTGTCGCGGTATCGTTTCTCGGCAAGATCAAAACCACCTCCCAGATGATCGCGATCCCGCTGCTGCTTTACGACGATCCCATTGGCAGCTTCGATCCGCACACGGTTGGCACCTGGCTCATTTACTTTGCTGCCGCGCTGACGCTGATCTCGATGTTTTATTACCTCAAGGCGGCATTGCCGGAGATCAATAAGCGTTTATGACACAATTCATATTTCCGCTCTTGAAAATCGAATTGTTTCGCCATATATCACCGGCGGGACGGCGTCTATTTCACTCGGTTTTTCAGTCGGTTTCTTGACCGGTCGGATGCATAACCCCTGCAGGCTGATGCAGAACCCCATGGGGCCGCCCCGAAGGGTTTGCACGAAAAGTGCCCAGCTGCGGCGTTGCGCGCCTCGTCGAATAGAACGAGCATTCGACCTTCGTCGCGCGCCTTGCATCTGAGCACTTTTCGTGCAAACGCGGCTCCCAGCGGGTTTTGCATCAGCCTGCTATAATGCCGGTGCACTTTTCGCGGGAATAGCTCAGTTGGTAGAGCGCAACCTTGCCAAGGTTGAGGTCGGGAGTTCGAGACTCCTTTCCCGCTCCAGATTCTGGGAAACGAAAAAGATTTTGGTTCGTGCGCGCTTATTCGTCGCGTTCAAATTGAATCTTCGCGTTTCATATTTTGACAAACGCGTGATTGAGGGCAGGTGGGAAAGCGAAGAGCCTGTTCTTCCATGACTCCTTCGTGATGACCAGATCAGTAAAGGTTCTGATCGGCGCCGAGATCAAATCAGAGCTTCCTAAAGATCTATCGTTGGACCCGGGCGGGGTGGCAGAGTGGTCATGCAGCGGCCTGCAAAGCCGTGTACGCCGGTTCGATTCCGACCCCCGCCTCCAGTTTTCGCGGCATAAAGAAGTTGCAACGTCCTTGTACGCGTCGCGCGAAATCAGCAGTCGCATGTCAATAGTTATTCGGAGTCTCTTGACGAGACGGCTTTGAAAATCGATTGCTTAACGCTCGACCGGAGAAAACCCGCTTGGGTGAAATCGTTGTTCAGCAGGAATTGCTAACGCAAGAACAGTTGAATGTGGCGCTCGACATCGGAATGATTGCGGACAACATTCAGGGGGCTACCAATATCTGCAGACCTTGTTGCGAGTCGATGTAATGACAACAAAGGCTAAGGAATTTGATGCGGTATTGTCAGCGTTGGGCATAGACGCAGGCGGCGGGCCGCTTGATCAGCTCGATGATATATTGGCGCTGGCCGCGGGCGAACGCCAACCCCTCGGTGAGCTGTTGTGCGCCGCCGAGCGCATTACGCCCGCGCAACTGGACGCAGCGCTTGTTGAGCAGCGTCGCAGCGGCCGCAAGCTTGGCGAGATCCTGATCGATTGCAGCAGTCTCACTGCGTCCGAGCGCGACGTGGTGCTGGAATTTCAGCGTCGTCAGGCAGGGCAGAGCCCGACAGCCGGCAAACTCTATCTTGGTCACGTTTTGGTTGCCGCCGGACAGATTACGCGGCAGCAGCTTGTCGATGCGCTCAAATGGCAGGCAGATCACGGCGGGCGGCTGGGCGCCGCGCTTATCGCGTGCGGTTACACGACTGAACGCCAGGTTACGTATGGACTGTCGCTGCAACGCAAGCTCATCGGGGCGGCGCTGATCGCGGCCATGGCGTTGGTCTCGGGACCGGCAGTGGAGGGCGCTCACGCGGAAGCGCATACTACCAAGCTCAAGGTCATGGCGCGAATAGCGACGTTTTTCCGCATGCAGGTCGAACATCAGGCGGCAGAGTTGGCGATAACCGCTCGCGATATCGAGCGCGGTTATGTCGAGGTTCCCGCCGCGTCAAACTTTTCGGTAATCACGAACACGCAGGACGGTTACACGATTGATTTCCGTCCGCGCAGCGACGTGTTCCGTTCGGTGCTCGTAACGGGTTTGCAGAATCCTATCGAGATCGGCGCCGAGGGCGGGACCGCAATGCATAACATTCCGCGTGGCCGCACGACTTTTTATCAACTGGGCTATCGCTTCATGCTGCGGCCGAATCTGCAGCCGGGCAGTTACCCGTGGCCGCTCGCGATTTCGGTAGGCGCGGCGTAGCTAACCGCGCAGGCGCGTAAAAATCTCGGCTGGAAGGTGGCGCCGCTGTGAATCTCTCAGGGGGTAATGCTGATGGTCAAGGTATCGGCATAGCTGCCGGCGCTGACTGCTTGCTGCGCAAATATGCGGCCGAAGATCGCTGAGCCCACCATAATCGGGACTGTGGCCGGGCAGTTCGAGGTTAGGGTGATCGCCTGCATCCACGTTGAGCCGCCGATCACTCCGTCCCCCCAGACTGTGCCGCCGAATGAATTGAAATACAGCTGGTAACTCATCAGGTCCGCGTTGGCGCCATTTTTCATCTGACGCGTATTGATGCCGCCCGAATTGGTGCTCGGCCCCATCGCCACGGTGAGCGTCGCAGTACTACCCGGTGGATTGCGACAGCAGCTGACGGAAAAAGTGGTTGAGACATCCGTATTGGCCGCGGAAGAATCATCGTAATTGCCGAAGTTCAGCGAAACACTGCTCGGCAGCGTGCAAAATAAAGCCGCATGAGCCATGCTGGAGGCACTTGCCAGCGCGCCGAAAATCGCGATTCTAAGGAACGCTTTCACAGATGATATCTCCAAGATCGGTTACGACTTCATGACTGTCGGGAATTGCAAGTTCTAGCTTGCACGTTTTTCCAATCACATTCAACTGCGATGCATAGCGGCCCGGCGCCAGGTTTTCGATATAGAAATCTCCGCCACGAATCGTGCTCGCGCGCGCCGTGCCTGCCGTGCCCGTGAGTACCATTTCGAAATTCTCGAGCGGGCTTAGCGTGCCGTCGCTGCGGAATTTAAGCCGGCCAGTGACAGCACGGATGCGCGTGACTGAGAAAAGCGCAAGTACACCGGAGCGCAGCGGCGGCCGAATTCTCTGCGCGATTTGCGTAACCGTGTAATCGAGCGGGATATCCTTGGGCTGGATCGCCACTTCATTGACCTGATAAGAACCAAGATTCGGAACAAAGACCGCACCGCTCGCATCGGTAATTCCAATTTCGGCATTGCTTTTGAGGACACGCACGCCCGGCAGCGGCGGTTCGATTTTCGCGAGGGCGAAGCTGTCGTTGATCGGACGGCTGAAATAAACGCCGTTGCCGATGAACGTGGCGGCGCCCGCGAGCGACAACTGGTAGAAGCCCGAACTGCCCGATCCGCCATTGACGAAGTTCATGCCCTCCGCGGTGAATATGGCAGCCCGCGCGTTGTACTGGACGAATGGCGAAATGCTCTCGCTGAGCGCGCCAGCCGTTACCGAGCGCTGAGTGAGCACGCGGTAGCCCGCGCCTTCGCCGATGGGCGGGGTCTGGGCGAATTGCAACTGGCTCACGGTGTCTCCGTCCTTGGTTTTCTGGTGGCTGGCGTTCGCTGATAGCCCGTTCGCGCCGAAAAAGGAAATTCCGATAAATGCGGCGTAGCCGCGGGTGTCCTGCACAACACGGCTCACATTGGCTACGAAGGAGACATTGCGCCCCAGCGTCTTGGTATAGCCGAGGGTCGTGATGTGCTGGTCGGTTGCGCCGCCAAACACGGTCTGCACAGCGTAACTCAGGCTGTACGTTCCGGCATCGCGGCTGCCGTAGTTTATGCTCGCGGATCCCTGCAGCTTGGGCTTATCGATCGGATTGAATCCGATGACGGAGTAATCCTCACTGAAACGGCGCACGAATATCTGTGAGCTGAACGGTCCGGAAAGAAACACATGGTTCGCGGAAACGGCCGCGCCCGATCGCTGGGGAATGTCGCGGTCATGACTGAGTGATAATCCGGCGGCGACTACGCCGGCCTTTACGGTGTTGAGTGAAACGCGCGGGCCGAAATTGATATGCTCGCGCGTCGCATCGCCGCTGAGGCCGACCGTGAGCGTATCGCTCAATCCGTAGCGGTGAAAAGCGGAGACCGCGGGAGTGCCGTAGTCATTGCTCGTCACCCCGAAATTGTTGCGGATAAAACCCGCGTTGTAACTGTATTCGTGCAACCCTTTTGCCAGCAGCTGATCCGTGAAAAAATACGGAAAGCCGATATGCTGCTCGCGGCCGAAAGCATCCCTGATCACGACTTCGACGTTGCGCAGTCCGGTCGCGCTGTAGGAGTTGAGGTTCTGGATATTGAAGTTGCCGGGCGCGATCTGCTCCGAGCGCACCCGCGCGCCGTCCATGTAAATATCGACCGTTGAGGGCAGCGTGACGGCGCCAGCAAACGCGGCAAGCGGCGTTTTGATGAAGTAAGGGTTGATCTGGTAGAGCTTCGACACACTGATACCGCCCAGATTGAGCGAGCTGCCGAGCTCGCCGGACGAAGCAAAGGAGTCGCCGAGAACCCAACGGCGCAATTCTTCCGGCTGATCGTAGACGAGCTGAGTCTGCAGCCTGACCGCTCGTTGCTGGTCAGTCGAGGTGTTGAAAGTGCGGTTGTCGAGGAGCAGGAATTTGCCGACATTAAACCCTAGCTCCGTCGTGACGTTATAGGAGTCGAACCCGCCTTGGGTATGCGCGTAGCCGACTCGGTAATTCAAGAATCCGCCCGGCGCGCGGCGCTGGATAGGGGTGGCGGGCAAAGTCGCGCCGAGATTCAGGCTTTGGCCTGGCAGCATGCCCGGCGACAGTTGAAGGTCAAGCGTCAACGTCTTCTCGTTGAACCTGAGTTCAGCGTCTGCGATGGATTTGAGGGACAGATGCGGTTCGCCGGCGATATCGACGATGCGCCCAGTCGGGCGCGGCACACCCATCTCGATCAAGTCGCGGGCCGGCAACAGAAAATCGCCATCGGCAGTCATGTAGGCGACGAAATCGCCCTTGGCCACACCGTTCAAACGCACGTTAATGACCATCTGGATTGGCTGCTTGGCGCTGCCTGCCGGCACTGACTGCGCCGTCACTTGCAGCGTATGCAATAGTGCAGTCGCCGCGGCGCAACGCAAAAGGAAAC
>DASYSI010000006.1:0-11507 GCA_036003485.1 Burkholderiales bacterium
GCCCGAACCTTTGAAAGGCACGTGCACGATGTCAATCTTGGCCAGCGTCTTGAGCAATTCCCCCGACAGGTGCGGACTCGTACCCATGCCCGCCGAACCAAAAGTGATGCTTCCCGGTTTCGCTTTGGCGAGCACAATAAATTCCTTCACCGTTTTCGCCGGGACGGAAGGATGCACGGTCAATATGTTGGGCGCGGAGACCGCCTGCGAAATCGGCGCGAAGTCGCGCAGCGCATCGTACGGCAGCTTCGCGTACATGCTGGGATTGATCGCAAGCGTGGAAAGTCCCATCAGCAGCGTATAGCCATCAGGCGCGCTTTTCGCAACGGCCTCGTTGCCGATGATGGTGCCGGCGCCAGCGCGATTCTCGACGACGACCTGTTGACCGAGCTGCTCGCTTAATTTTTGCGCCATGATCCGCCCGATGATATCGGTGCCGCCGCCCGGCGAAGACGGTACCACGAGCCTGATGACCCGGTTCGGATAATTCTGCGCGACCGCGCATTGCGCGCAAGCGCCGAGCGATGCATACAACAGGATAGCTGCAGTTTTATTCATGATCGTTCAGAGGAGAATTAGAATGGGTGGCGGTTGGGAAAAACCGTTGTGCATTGGTGACTTCATCGGCGTCGCCTTCGAGCGCCCAGCGCGCGAGCTCGCGATGGCGCGCGAACCATACGCCCGGAAATCGGGCGAAATAACGAAGCAGCTTGTCGAGCATCGCGGACATCAACGGCCGGCCGCCGAAATGACAATGAATCGTCATCACCAGCAGCGATAACGGCTCACGCGCGTACAGATAATCGAAAGTGTCCTTATAGACATTATGGTAGTCCTGAGGACTCAGCCATAGAACGCGGTTGTCGGTGTAATCGCTGTGGGGAATGTGGACAAGCGGTCCGTGGCGGGTCGCAATGCGGCGCGGCAGATCGGTGTAGTTGGCGTCGCCATGCCACAGCAATTTCTCGTGCGCGAGAATGTCGTCGGTGTGCTCGGTCCACGCGAGTATGGGCGAGAGCCAGCCTTCGGGACGCGTGCCGGTTTTCTGTTCGAGCACCTCGATACAGTGTTTGATGGTCGCGTGCTCCTGCTCCGGCGTCATATCGGCTAAATGTTGGTCCTGCGTATAGCCGTGCGCCGCAAAATCGTGCCCCGAACGCAGCACTTGCGCCGTGGCCTCGGGATACACTTCGACGCTGCGCGCGTTGGCGCAAAAAGTCGCCGGCGCGCTGCACTCGTCAAGAATGCGCAGGATGCGCCAGATTCCCGCCTTGCCACCATACTGACCCCACGTCATCGACTGATGGTCTTTTGCGCCGGGTTTGGGCTGCCACCTTTGCGCCGCATACGGCGGCCACTTGTCGTCGGGCCACGTCTCGAACATGACTGTGATTGCAATCGCAATCCTGCTTCCGTTCGGCCAGCAAACGGTCCCGTTTTTCATGACAGGCTCCCCGGCATGCGCAATCTCTCTGCTTCTGCTACACGCGCTGCGCCTCAAAGTCGACGGCTTTGCCGCGCAGCGTCGCATCTTTCTTGAGCATGTGCTTGGCGACCTTATGCGTCGGCGTGTGCGGCAGCTTGTCCGCGAACACCACGAAGCGCGGTACCTTGTGCGCCGCCAGCCGCTGCGCGCACCAATCTCTGATGTCTTCGGCCGACACCCTCGCGCCGGTCTTAGGCACGACGACGACCATGATCTCGTCCTCGCCGAGCTCGGCATCGACCGCGATCGCCGCCGCTTCAGACACGCCCGGATGTTCGCCGATGACGCGGTCGAGCTCGGCTCCCGCAATATTCTCGCCGCGGCGGCGGATAATATCTTTCTTGCGCGCGACGAAGTGGAAGTAGCCGTCTGCGTCGCGCCGCACGAGATCGCCCGACAAGAACCATCCGTCACGGAACGCGGCTCGAGTCTGTTCCGGATCGCGGTAGTAACCCTGCATCAGCGTCGGAACTTTCACCGCAAGCTCACCCACCGTGCCCTCCGGCACATCGTGTCCTTCGTCATCGAGAATGCGCGTTTGAGTCCACGATTGCGATGGATCCGGATGCACGCCGGGTTTGCCCATCGTCGCAAGCTTATGCGGACCATCGAATGGATTGCTGAACGCGCCCGGGATCTCTGTCATGCCAAAACCCTCGATGACCGTGGGCACGCCAAACTCGTTTTTGAATACGTCCATCGCTTCTTGGGTAAATGGCGCACCGTTGACGACCCGCAGCTTGTGTTCGGGCACAAACTCGCTGCGCGGACGGCGCGCCAGTATCGTGCTGACCGCCATGATGACATTGACCTGGGTCGCGCCGGTGTCAGCTGCCAGTCTCCAGAATTGAGACGCGCTGAAACGCGGCGTGATGATCAGGGTTGCGCCCGCTGCCACGGCGCTCGCAACCGAATAAAACAACGCGTTGATGTGAAACATCGGCAATATACACAGCGCCCGATCGCCGGGCTGGAGTTCGACGCGCGCGACGTGGCGCTCGCCAGAAAAAACGAAGTTACGCTGGCTGTGCATGACCCCCTTCGGGAAACCGGTAGTTCCTGACGAATAGATGATCGCAAACGTGTCGTCGGGAGAAACTTCGCGCGGCAGCTCGGCGTGGCCCGGAGTCTTGATCAGATCGGTTAGCAGCGGTATGCCGGAGGACGCATCGTCGACCAGCACGAACCACGGCGGCGGCTCGATATCGCGCGTTGCCTGTTGCGCGATTTCCAGCGTATCCGTCGAGCACGCAACCGCGCTGACGCCGGCGTGACTCATCACGTAATGGGCTTCGGCGACGCCAAATTCCGGATTCACCGGCACGATGATCGCCCGAATGCGCGCGAGTGCGAACAACAGCAGCACGTGCGCGTAGCTGTTGGTCGCCATGACTGCCATGCGATCACCCTTGCGCATGCCGCGCGCGAGCAGCATGCGTGCCGTGCGCTCGATTGCGTCGCTGAATTCATTCCATGTCCAGCTCTGATCTTTGAAGATGACGAAAGGCTTCGCCGGATTCGTGCGCGCCCGGGTCTCGAACAGGCTCTGCAGCGTATAGCTGTGTTGCGGATAGAGCGAGATGACCTCGAGCGGCGTCAGATGCTTCAACGGGTTTTCTCCGGGGTGTGGCTTGTTGCGCGGGCTGCAATGTCCGTAGTCGGACTTGAAACAACGATGCTCGATGCAGGATGTGCTTACTTGTTATCGGCCTTGAGGATTTTGAACGCCGCCTGCAGCAGCTTCTCGATCCGGGCTTTTTCTTTCGCAATGCCGTCGTCGGTCCACTCCCATATTCCGCGTTTGGTTTTCATGCCGATATGGCCTTTTTCGACCATGTCCGTGAGGAATTGGGGCGGCGCCTTTTCGCTGTGCAGGCTCGGATAAAGCGAGCTGCCGGCATAGTAGTTGGTATCCCAGCCCGACATTTCCTTCTGCAACATCGGCCCGCACGCGAGGAAGCGAAAACCGAAGCCGTAGCGCACCGCGGTGTCGATACCTTCAGGGGTGACTACGCCGTCGGCAATCAGATACATCGCCTCGCGCATCATTGCGTGCTGCAGCCGGTTACCGATAAAACCCGGGATGTCCTTGTTGACGCGCACCGGCGCCTTGCCGAGCTGTTTCTGATTGTGCTCGAGCCAGTCGCCGACCGCCTTGTCGGTGAAGTCAGCTTGTATGATCTCGACCAGCGGCACGAGGTGTGCCGGCATGAAGTAGTGCAGCCCGGCAACGCGCGAACGCGTTTTCAGATGCCCGCCGATGTCGCCAATCGGGAACGTCGATGTGTTGCTTGTCAGCGGGATCTCGGGCCGCGCCAGTGCCTCGAGCTGGGTGAACAGTTTCTTTTTGAGGTCGAGATCCTCGGTCGCGGCCTCGACCACGAGCTCAATGCTCTGCCATGGAATCGCATCGAGACTTGCGTGCGTTTTCACGTTGACAGTGTTGGCGGCATTTGCATCGAGCTTGTTCAAACCCGCGGCAACGCGCGTCGGCAGCGCGTCGCGCGTTTTCGCTGACGGGCTCATCACATGCACGTCCCAGTTGCCGGCGGCGAAGATGGACGCAATGTCGCCACCCATGATGCCGCCGCCGATAATGGCCATGCCCGGCTTGTTTCCCGCCATGGACTCTCCGTGATAATCGTTAAAGATGAGCTCAATACTTCGCGGGTGCCGCAGCCGGCTTGCCGCCGCGCGTCGCACTCCAGCTGCCCGGACTGCCGCCTTTAACGGTGCCTTCGATCGTGCTGCCGTTGACGCGGCCCGTATACTGGGAGCCGCCTGCCGCGAAACTGAGTTGCTCACCGCGCAATCTGCCGTTTGAGATCGCCACCGTATTGCCGCCCGTCTTCAACGTGCCGGAGACCATCTGGAAAGTTTGCTTGAGCACGAGCTCGCCTTGCGGCATTTGCCACGTGCCCTCGACTTTCGCCGGCACGATCCAGAGATGAGCGGTGCAGTAGTAGCTGCAGTCCTCTTTTTCGGTCGCCGTGGCGGTTTCGTCATCCTGCCATTCGCCCATCGTAAAGGTATTGGATACGATGCGCGTGCCGGGCTTGAGATCGAGAATTTTCGGGCGCAGCTTGAGGTTGATATCGGGCAGTAAAAACATGGTGATCACGGTCGCTTTGGAAAAATCGGTTTCGAACAGATCGGCCTTGAGGAAGTTCGCTTTGCCGGTGACGCCCGCCTGTTCGGCATTGCGTTTCGAGAGCTCCACCATGTCGGGGTTGTATTCGATTCCGGTCGCGCGCGCACCGCGCTTCGCGGCGGTTATCACCGTGCGCCCGTCGCCCGAACCCAGGTCCATCACATAGTCATTCGCAGTGACGTGAGCAATGTCGAGCATTTTATCTACCAGCCCCTGGGGCGTCGGCACCCATACGACGTCCTTGCCCGGCTGACCTGAAAATGGCTCGAACGGCTTTTGCGCCGGTTGTGCCTGCGCCCAAGCGCCGGCGGAAAATGCGAACATGAGCAGCGCAAATGACGATTGACGCACAAAAGACGATGCAGGCATTGCGATTCTCCGGTTATTGAACAAGGGCGAAACAAATCGGATCAGATTTTTTGGCGCTCAGTACTTTGGCGCTGCAACGGGCGCGGCACTGGGTGCGGCAACGGGCGCGGCGGCGCGGGTCGCGCTCCAGCTTCCCGACGTGCTGCCTTTGACAGTGCCCTGGATCGAGTTGCCGTTGACGCGGCCGGTATATTCGGCATTGCCCGCAGTGAAACTGATTTGATCGCCGCGCAGCCTGCCGTTCGTGACCGGCGTAGCATTGCCGCCGGAGTTCAAGGTGCCGGTCACCATCTGGAAACTTTGCTTGAGCACGAGCTCTCCTTGCGGCAGCTGCCAGGCGCCCTCGACCTTGGCGGGCACGATCCACAAATAAGCGGTGCGGTTGTAGGCGTTGGAATCCGCGACGCTGGCTTTGTCGTCGGGCGCCCACTCTTCCATCGTGAACGCATGCGACACAATGCGGGTGCCGGGTTTGAGGTCGAGGATTTTCGGGCGCAGCTTGAGGTTGATCTGCGGCAGCAGATACATGGTAATTACGGTAGCCTGCGAAAAATCGCTTTCGAAGATGTCGGCCTTGACGAAGTCGGCTTTTCCGGTAACACCTTCTTTGGCGGCATTGCGCTTCGAAAGCTCGACCATGTCGGGATTGTATTCGATGCCCAATGCGCGCGCGCCGCGCTTTGCCGCGGTGATCACGGTACGACCGTCGCCTGAACCCAGATCGATCACATAGTCGTTCGCAGTCACTTTAGCCATGTCGAGCATCTTGTCGACCAGCGCCTGTGGCGTGGGCACCCAGATGACGTCCTTGCCTTCCTGACCGACTTGCGGCTCGAATTCCTTTGCCGCCGGCTGCGGTTGACCGACAACAGTTACGGCGCTTAATGACAGTAATAGGGTCAACAACAGCTGCGACAGAAAATGCGACCGAGTCATGCGGCCCTCCGGATGTGAGATAAATGAAACAACGCGCGGATTTTGCGACGTTACTGGATTTTGCGACGTTACTGGATTTTGCGTGATGATACATTATTGTTTGTCGAGCCGGCCGTCAACGGTGACGCCGGCGGCGACCAGCCGCTCAATTTCGATGTCGCTGCAACCCGCTTCGCGCAGAATTTCGACCGACTGCTGGCCGAGCTTCGGCGCCGGGTTCCATTCGCTGCGCGCGCCGCACGACCAGTGGTTCGGCAGCCGCATGTTGCGGATCGCGCCTTCGGTGGGATGTGTCTTGATTTCGAAAAAACCGACGTCGTCAAGATGCCGGTCTTCGAGCACCCCATCGAGCGTGTGATACGGCATCGCCGGCACATCGTTGCGGTTGAAAATCTCGACCCACTCGGCCGTGGTCCTGGTTTTCAATGCGTCGACCCGCACCTGAAAGTAGTCTTTTACATGGGCGAAGCGCGCCTGAACGCTCGAGAAACGCGGGTCGGTTTTCAGTTCGGGCCGGCCCACCGCGTCGAAAAATGCGAACGCCTGGGCATTGGTATTGGCCGAGATGCAGATGTATCCATCGCGCGTCGGAATCGGCCGCGAACCCGGATCGAGCAGGCGCGTATCGCCGGCTTCGCCGAGCGGGGGCTCGAAGGTTTTCAAATACATGTGTTCTTCGAGCACGAACTTGACCAGGTTTTCGAACATCGGAATCTCGATCGCGCATCCCTCGCCGCTCTGGGTGCGGCGGTAGAGCGCCATTGCAATCATCTGTACCGCAATCAGGCCGACGACTTTATCGGCGACCACCATCGGCACAAAGCGCGGCTCTCCGGTGACACGATGATTGAGCGCGGCCATGCCGCCTGCGCCCTGAACGATCGAATCATACGCGGGCTTGTCGCGGTAGCGCCCGTTTTGTCCGAATCCGAACATACCGCAATAGATAATTTTCGCGTTGACTGCACGCACGTCGTCGTACGCAAGCTTCAACCTCGCCATCGCGGCCGGGCGCACGTTCCACACCAGCACGTCGCAGCGCGCGATTAACTTGAGCAGCGCGGCGTGACCTGCAGGATGTTTGAGATCGAGCACGATCGAGCGTTTGTTGCGATTCAGATGCAGAAACTTGGCGCTCATTCCGGGCGTGACCGATTTTCCGTTCATGACGCGGATCAAGTCGCCGCTCTTGCTTTCGACCTTGATTACATCGGCGCCGTGGTCGGCGAGGATTTGCGTGGCGAGCGGACCGACCACCACCGAAGTGAGATCGACGACGGTGATGCCCGCAAGCGGTCCGCCGGCCATCAGCCGAACTCCGCTGTCGCGTTCAGCGTGAGCGCGCCTTTATCATCGACGACCCATAACTTTGCATGCTTGCCGTCGGGCGCGGGCTCGCCGCACACCGTAAGCGGTCGGTTAACGAACATCGGCCGCACGTTGCGCGAGGAGATGAATTTGAGCGGCGCCGCGGCATGCTCGCGTGCGAGCTCGAACGCGAGCAGCGTCGTAAGACCGCCGTTCATTACGAGATTGGGATAGCCTTCAGTCTGCGTCACGTAGGCATGATCGTAGTGGATACGGTGACCATTGAAGGTGAGCGCGGAATAGCGAAACAGCATTACCGGGTCTGGCGTCACTGATTTGCTCCATACCGCATTGCCGGGTGCCGGCTGTGGCGCCGCCGCTGGCGCGTTGGGGTCCGGCTCGGCGCGATAGACGATGTCCTGCTCTTCGCTGATGGCAATACCACGCGGGCTCGAGATGTCGGCATTGACGGTGACAAACACCATCGTGCCGCTGCGGCCTTCCTTGATCGTTACATCCTTGATCGTCGAATCGCGTGTGACCGCGTCGCCGACGCGCAAGTCGGCGTGAAACCTGATGCGCTTGCCGGCGAACATGCGGCGTGGGAGCGGCACCGGAGGCAGGAAATCGCCGCGCCGCGGATGTCCATCGGGTCCGATCTGCGATTGCCGCACGACACGCGGAAAAAGGATCGAATGCCAGCCGATCGGCAACGCATCGCCGAGCTTCGGCAGCGGATCATCGCGGTCGAGCGTTGCCGCGAGCCGGTGCACCGATGGGACCGTCACGGTGTCAATGTCCGACTCGTGCTGTCCGATCCACTGCTTGAGTTGTTCTAGATCCTGCGTCACGCCGCCCGCCTCCCTGTGATGGTGATGTCGCCCAAGCGTGGAGGCGTGATTTTAACAACCTTTACTCAATCGACCTTGGCGCCCGATTCCTTGACCGCTTTACCCCACTTCGCGATCTCGGACTTAATGTACTCCGCAAACTGCGCACGCGAGCCGCCGACCGGCGTAAACGCGAGCGTGTTAAGGCGCTCCCTGACATCCGGCTGGCCGAGTATCTTCACCATTTCCGCGTTCAGCTTATCCAGCACCGCGGCCGGCGTTTTCGCCGGCGCGGCAATTCCGATCCAGCCGACGGCCTCGAAGCCCGGATAGCCCGACTCAGCGATAGTCGGAAGTTCGGGCAATAAAGGCGAGCGTTTGAGCGTCGCGATGCCGAGTCCTCTCAGCCTGCCGGATTTGATGTGGGGCAGCGTCGCCGGTATGGCGTCGAACATGACCGGAATCTGGCCGCCGATCAATTGTGTGTGCGCATCGGCACTGCCCTTGAAAGGCACATGATTGATCCTGATGCGGGCGGCGCTGCGAAACATCTCCATCGTCAGGTGGCTCGTCGAGCCGCTGCCGAGTGAGGCGTAGTTGATCTGTCCGGGCTTGTCGCTGGCGGCGGCCACGAATTCCTTGACGGTCTTGAAAGCGGCGGATGGATTGGCGACGAGCGTCTGCGGCGTCAAGCCAAGGTTCGCGATCGGCGCGAAATCCCTGATCGCGTCGTACGGGAGCTTTGCGTACAGCGTTGGATTAATGCCGAACGCACTCGAAACCGCCATCGTCAGCGTATAGCCATCCGGCGTCGCCTTCGCGCCGAGCTCGGTACCGACGACTCCGCCCGCGCCGGGCCGGTTATCGACGATCACCTGCTGGTTCCAGTCCGCGCTCATTTTCTGCGCCATCAGGCGCGCGAGAATGTCGGTCGACGTGCCAGGCGTGAACTGCACGATGATGCGGACCGGTTTGATCGGGAAAGCGGTTTCTGCGCTGTTCACAATCCCGGAGCTCGCCGCGATACCCATTGCAAACGCCACGCCGACAAGTGATCTGGGAATCATAAGCGTCTCCTTTTGCCACGATGTTACACCGCAGTACCGGCCGCGGCATTGGCGATGCGCGCGACCACGCTAGTGTCGCGCAGAGCGCGCAGCTCGGATAAAGTGCTCACGCTTATGGACCTCATCACCGTCGCGATGCTTGCGTTTTTCGGCAGCCTGCTGGCCGGCGGAATCGTCGGGTGGGCCGTGGGCAGGTTCTGCGCGTTCGAGCTCGCTTTGGGAATCGGCCTGCTCATTCCCGGCCTGGTCGCATTGACCTTCTCAACGCGCTGCCTGCTCGAGTACCAGCACTTCCGGGCTCCTGACGTGACCACCGCCATCGGCGAGGTCGTCGCGGTCAAAGACCGGCCGGTCAACGCGAGTGGCAGCGTGACGCAACCCGTGCCGGTGGTGCAATTTACCGCGGCCGACAATATCGTCTACTCGGTTGAAGGGCCGGCCGCGAGCGGACTCAAGGTCGGCGCGCGCGTCACAGTACTCTATGAAGGCGGCGATCCGCGCCGCGCCGTCATAGCCAAGGTGCCGGAGCTTCGCAATGCGGCGATCGCTTTCATGTTGTTTGGCACCTTTCCGCTTTCGCTCGGACTGTGGTTCATCCATAGCCACCTTTATCAGCGCCGGGAGATGCGCACTCGAGGGTCCGAACCGCGCGGGCTCGCGCGTGAAACTGCCCATCCGACATTCGCTCAGAGACTCAGGAAAGAGCTGATCGTCAGTTTCAATTTACTGCTGGTCACAGGCATCTTCTGGATCGGATTCGCGCCGGGCAGCCTCGAAGAAAATTTTATCGGCGGATTCGGCCTCGTCGCCCTGGCATTGTTGGGCCACGGCATCAGGGGCTTCTTCGATCCGCAGACCAACGCAAGCTGGTGCCTGGGTATGTTCGTGCTTGCGCTCAATTTCTCGGTCTGGGCACTCGCGTTGTGGCTGCTGTTTTAACGCCCCCGCTCCGCTCGCTTTTTTTGAGACGCCTGTTAGCTTTGCATCGCTACCCGCGACTTCGCTTCACGCGCCTTGATCGCTTCGTAACGCCGGATGAGTTTTTCCGCGCGCACGATGACCGGGATGTCGACCATCTTGCCGTCGAGCGAGAACGAAGCCCTGCCGCTCGCGGCCGCTTCCTTGTCCATCTTGATCGCCTTACGCGCGTACTCGACTTCTTCTGCGGTCGGCGTGTACTCCTCGTTGACGATAGTGACCTGACCGGGATGAATGCAGCCTGCACCCATGAAACCGAAATCGCGCGAGCGCCGCACCATCTTGCGGAAATTGTCCCAGTCACCGAAACCCGCGACGCTGTCGATGAAGCCGAACGGCATGATGCCGGCTGAATTGGCGGCGATGATCATGTGCTGCTTGGGATAGAGCAATGCTTCGCCGCTCGGCTGCATATTGCAGTCCAGAGCAAAGTCTTCGCCGCCGATCATGCACGCGACGATGCGCGCGCTCGCATGCACGATTTCATGGAAGCGGAAAAACGCATCGGCGGTCTCGACCATGACGTTGAACTTTGTATGACCGGCCGGCATGCCGCGCTTTGCCTCGACCTCGGTTACCACTTCGTCGAGCAGCTTGACGTGCGACGCACTGTCGATTTTGGTGCAATGGATGGCGTCGACATCGGGACAGATCGCGTGTTCGAGATCGCGCACCGCGAGCGACAGCGGGCGGTTGATGCGCACCACGACGTCCGCACCGGCGCGGCGCACGCGTGCCGCGGCTTTTCCGGCGAGCGTTCGCGCGTGCGCTTTTTCGGCTGGTGGAACGCTGTCTTCGAGATCGAGAATGATGCAGTCGGCGCCGCGCGTGTGTGCCTTGTCGACATACTTTTCGACGTTGACCGGAACATACAGCAGCGAGCGCCACACCGGCAGATTGGATTTCATTCGGCTTCCTTCTTTGTTGAAGCGTCATTCTCGCACGCGACGCCCGCAGCGCGCAGCAGCGCATAGGCCGCGTCGTCCACACCGAGCTCGGCCAGCAGCGCCCGGTTGTGCTCGCCCAGACTCGGTGCCGGCGTGCGGATCGAACCCGGCGTTCCCGACATGCGCGGCACCACGTGATGCATGGGAAATTGACCCATGTCGGCGTCGGGATAATCGGCGATCAGCTCGCGCGCGATCACATGCGGATCCTCCATGATTTGTGCGATGTCATAGATCGGCCCGATCGTCACTTCGGCGTGCTCGAAAAACGCCACGTTCTCGGCCTGGGTGCGCTGCGCGACGAAAGCACCGATGACGGCGTCGAGCTCCTCGGCATGCTTCACGCGCCCGGCATTGGTGCTGTAGCGCGGATCTTCAATGAATTCGGGCCGGCCGATCGCGCGAAATAGCCGCTCCGCCATTTTTTGAATAGAC
>DASYSI010000007.1:0-2561 GCA_036003485.1 Burkholderiales bacterium
GGAAAAAACTTACGCAATAACGAACGCGGGCGGGATCGCCGCCACATTCTCCATCTGCTCAAGCTTCCACAACTGGCCGAAGATGGATTCCACTTGCCGCGCGCCCAGTATCTCCTCGGACAGCATGCGAAACTTGTCTTCGATTTGCGCGTCGGTCTTATGATCCGAGAGCTCGTCATGGTCGCCGCCTGCTTTGCCCACCAGTAACTCGCCGCTTCCCATCTCTACGGTGACGCGGGTGTGGTGTTCGACCGGCAGCCGCACATAGGCCGCGGTGAATTCTGCATTCTCGACCACGGCTACCTTGTGTATTAGAGCGCGCAATTCCGGATTCCACAGATGGGCATCGTTGAACGAGCGCGGCGTGACTGTCCCGTCGATCAGGGTCGCCGCGACCACGTACGGAATGCTGTGATCGGCGCTTTCGCGCGAATCCGGATTCCAGCGGTGCTCGCCGCTGCCGACGCGTTCCTTGGCCTTTTGATAAACCTCGACCGTAACTTTTTTTACGTCCGCGATATTCCTGAGCGGAGCCACTTTCTCGGCCGCCATCACCGAAGAGATCGTCGTGCCACAGCACGCGCGCGGCTTGATGATCGAATGCAAGATCTTGAACGGTGTTCCCGCGCCGCCCATCGCACCCAGAGTCAGACGATCGCGCGCGACGTGACTGCACCAGCCAGCCTTTCCTTCGAACGGTAAATGCGGCCCCTCCATGCCCGCCTTTGCCAGTATGGCCGCAAATACGCCTGCGCGCCCTGCATGGCCGGACGCGACCGCTTTGTACATTGAATAGTGGTCAGCTCTCACCTGTCGCAGAATCACATTGGGCACCGCCGCCATCGAGATGCAGTGGGAGAGCTCGATCGGAGTAAGTCCCAACAGCTTGCCCGCTGCCACCGCGCTTCCCAAACAACAGAAGTTGGTGTGGTCGAATCCCATGCCCTCGTTGCGAAAGATATCGGAGAACCGCTGGTAGACTTCATACGCGAGCACAATGGCGGTGATGAGTGCCTGGCCGCTCGCGCGCACGTGTTCGGCGACACCCAGCACCGGTGTCAAAACGTCGCTTGGATGTCCGCCGAAAGCGCCCGGCCAGTGATAAATATCATTGGTTTCCACGTAGCGCGCAGTCGCGGCGTTGACGTAAGCCGCCATGTCGGGAGACGTTTTTATACGCGTGCCGATCACCGTCGCACCCTCAGGGTTGGGCATCTGCGCTGCAACGTTGCGCGCGATCCGGCAGGGCTCTGCGAAAAATCCACCGATCAATGAACCCAGCGTGTCGATGACGCGCACTTTGGCAGTGTGCACAACCTCGGACGGAAGATCGTCGTAGCACAGGCCGCACGCATAATTCGTGAGCTGTTGCTGAATGCTGTCTGTGGCCCTGTGCACGCTCTTTTCTACCGGCTGATTCATGCGACGTCCTTCACTGAGTTAGAATTTGCGTAAATCGCAATATCATTTATGAGCCTATCACGTCAATTGGCGGAACGCATCGTCGCGCTTCGGTACGAAGACCTGCCGGCAGCGGCGATCGAGTGGGGCAGCATCGCGATGCTCGACACGGTAGGCGTTACGCTTGCGGGTTCCGTCGAAACAGCGCCGCGCGTCGTCGAGGAAATACTGGAGGCGCGAAGCGGACCGAGCCTGATTTTCGGTTCGCGCCGGCGCGCGGGCTGTCTTGATGCTGCGCTCATCAACGGCACTGCGGCGCATGCGCTCGATTTCGACAATGCAACCAATACCATGTTCGGCCATGCATCGGCGACGATGATACCGGCGCTGCTTGCCGCGGGGGAAGCCTATGGCGGCACAGGACGCGATGTGCTCGTCGCACATGCCGTGGGATTCGAGACCGGGGCACGGCTCGGGCGCGGGCTTAACATGCACCATTACGAAAAGGGTTGGCACCCGACCTCGACGCTCGGCGTATTCTCGGTAACCGCCGCGTGCGCCCATTTGCTGAAGTTGTCGGTACCTCAAACCGCGACGGCGCTTGCGTTGTGCACTTCGCTCGCCGCCGGTATCAAGGCTAACTTCGGCACCATGACCAAACCATTACATGTAGGCAACTGCGCGCGCAGCGGCTTGATGGCCGCGCTGCTTGCCCGGAAAGGTTTTACCGCAAATTCCGACGCGTTCGAACATACGCAGGGCTTCTTCAACGTATTCAATGGACCGGGTAACTACGACGCAAGCCGCGTCCTTGCCGGGTGGGGCGAGCCTTTTGATATCGTCTCTCCCGGCGCTTGTTACAAGCAATATCCGTGTTGCGCCAGCACGCACGCCGCAGTCGATGCGACGCTCTCGCTCGTGCGCACTCATGGTCCCTTCGACGCAAAAGCGATCGCAAGGGTGGACTCCTGGACATCCGCGCAGCGGCTCGCGCACACCGACCGTCCCGTACCGATGAGCGCGCTGGATGCAAAATTCAGCGTGCAATATTGCGTGGCGCGCGCCCTGCTGCATGGCAACGTCAGGATCGAGCATCTCGAAAGCGATGCTTATCTCGACCCGCTGGTCCGCAGCCTGTTACCCCGGATTCATGCCGCGCC
>DASYSI010000008.1:0-3515 GCA_036003485.1 Burkholderiales bacterium
TTCGGTCACTATTTTCAGCGCGTCGGCAGGCGCTAAATTCGCGTATTTGATTTCCCGGAATATCAGCCAGAACAGCGCGCCGTTGATCAATACGAAAAATACCTCGAGGTAAAGTATCGTAGTCACGATCACATGGTTGGCATGGCGCGCGAAAATGAAATAGAACCCCTCGAATGTTGGAATTGACGCCTTGGTGATTGCATAAACCGATTCGAACGGCGGGAAAAGAATGATCACCACGAGGTTGAGCGCGACCACAATCAGTGTCGCATTTTGCAGGCTAACGCGCTGGCGCGCGACCCGTGTTTCTTGCGCTCTGCCCACCAGCCACGCGATGCTGACGTTGACCAGCACCACGAACAGCTCGAGAGACAGCACGCTCGAGTTCACCACCCTGTGCTGACCGCGCTTGAAATAGAAATCGAAACCGGCGAAAACAGGGACGTTGGAGTTCGCGATCGAATAAATGTCGAACGGCGGAAACAGCATGATGAGAACGATATTTGCTGCCGCAATAATGAGCGCGATCGTTTGCTTTCGGTTCATCCCGGCCAGCCCTGAAAGGCCTCCCCCCTGAGGCTCCGAAACCATTATAGACCCTAGTTAGCCTTAGCATCAGATGTCCGCGCCAATTCATTGATTATATACTGATTTAACATATTTATCAACGGCAAGATGCACTGAGCGCTTGAAGCACATCACCGCTTTGCGGATGTTGTACAAAAACTGCGAGGTGGATGTCATGCGCCTTCCAGCGCGGATCGATTTGAAAACTTTGACTGTGATTCAGGGCGCCTTTGGCGTCGAGCGCGAGCGGCCCCACCAGTGCGCGCACCACAAAATCGTGCCTGAGCGTAAGCCCTTTGTTTTCACCAGCCTTGACGCTCGTGACGAGGTTGTTTTCATAGAGCGCAAGATAGACTTCGGCGCGGCGCTGCTCCGCGCCGCCGCCGACGCTGATCGCGAGCTCACTGTCGAGTCGGTCGCCGTTTCGCGCGAGCTTGAGCCGGATATCGGCCTGGGGTTTGGTCTGATTGATGGCTTTGACTTTATCGCTGATGTCGTCAAACACCAGCGCGCGGCGGTAGTCCTGGCCGTTCAGCAGCAGTTGTGGAGTAACCACAAACCCCGCGCCGCGCCGTCGACTGTGCTCGCGTTGGCGGTCGCTGAAGCGCGCTTGCGAATACGGATCTGTCCAGCCGATGTAGTTCCAGTAGTCGACATGGAACGAAAGCGGTATGAGGCGCGAGGTTTCAAGCTGCTTTGCCGGCAGCCCGCTCACCCATTTGTCGGCGGGCGGACAGCTATCACAACCTTCTGATGTATAAAGCTCGAGCAGCGCGACCCGCTGCGCACCACTGTTGGCGGAGCAAACGCTTGCCAGCGCATCGGACGCAGACAGCAATAGCGCTGACACGGCAGCGACTTTTAGGACGTACGACAAGCGACGCGGCAACCGATTCATCATGACACTTAAGTCGCGGGACATCCCCGGCGCTTACAGCCCACCGGTATTCTGGTAGAATTTCGCTTTTTTAACAAACCCTTGCCGCATTTTATTCGTCTTCCGGCCAGCTGAATTGAATAAATACGATCTGCACAGCCACTCCGTTTTTTCCGACGGCACCCTGACTCCCTCCGCACTGGTGGCACGCGCCGCCCAACGCGGCGTCCAAGTACTCGCACTGACTGACCACGATGATACCGGCGGCTTGGGCGCGGCGCACGCGGCCGCGCGCGAGTACGGCGTGCAACTCGTCGACGGCGTTGAAATTTCCGTGACCTGGCGCGGCCAAACCATACACGTCGTCGGCCTCGGCATCGATCCCTCCGACTGCGTATTGCAGTCCGGGCTTGCCGCGACGCGCGGCGGGCGCATCGAGCGTGCGCGGAAAATGGCCGCCGCGCTCGACGAATTGGGTATTTCCGGCAGCTTCGAAGGCGCGCAGCAATTTGCCGCCAATCCGCAGATGATAAGCCGCACGCATTTCGCGCGCTTCCTGGTACAACAGCGCACAGTCAGGGATATGAACGCCGCATTCAGGCGTTTCCTTGGCGCAGGCCAGCCGGCCTTCGTGCCGCATGAGTGGGCGAGCTTGAGCGATGCCGTGAGCTGGATCAACGGCAGCGGCGGCGTTGCCGTCATCGCGCATCCCGGACGCTATGCGCTCGATCCGACCCAGCTGCGCGCGCTGCTTGCCGAATTCCATGAATTCGGCGGCAGTGCGATTGAAGTCGTGAGCGGCAGCCATAAACCGCATCAGTACGTCACGTTCACCGCGCATGCGCGGCATTTCGGACTTGCAGCATCGGTGGGTTCCGACTTTCATTCCCCGGAAGAGAGTTATCACGACTTGGGAAGCCTGCCCGCGCTGCCTCATGAGTGCACTCCGGTATGGGAAAAATTGGGCGTTCAATTTGAAACACCGTGTTGATTTCACACGCGCCGGCGCACGACTTCAAACAGTAACTTACACATGGCGCAATTTTTCAGCATTCACCCCGATAATCCGCAGCCGCGGTTGATACGCCAGGCGGTCGAGATCGTACGCGCCGGAGGGGTCATCGTGTACCCGACTGATTCGTGTTACGCGCTGGGCTGTCACATCGGCGACAAGGCCGCGATGGAGCGCATTCGTGCCATCCGCGCCATCGACGCGCGCCACCATTTCGCGCTGGTATGCCGCGATGTCGCCGAAGCAGCGGTATACGCGCGCATCGACGACCGCCAGTTCCGTCTGCTCAAAAACGCTGCGGCGGGCGGCTACGCTTTCATCCTGCGCGCGACGCGCGAAGTGCCGCGCCGGCTCCTGCATCCGCGCCGTAAAACGATCGGCGTGCGTATTCCGGCGCACCGTGTGGTACATGCGCTGCTCACCGAGCTGGGCGAGCCGTTATTGAGTTCATCCTTGATTCTCCCCGGCGACAAGCAGCCTCTGAACGATGCGCATGAAATCCGCGCGCGGCTCGAGCGCCGCGTCGATCTGATAATCGATGCGGGCCCATGTGGTGTCGTGCCGACCACGGTGGTCGATCTGACCGCGGAAGTGCCTGTCGTCACACGCCAGGGCAAAGGCAACGCTGATTTACTGGGAGAATTGGTTGGAGCTTAGTCTCATTCAGAAGATCGCGGTATTCGTGCTCCCGGTGCTGTTCGCGATTACGCTGCACGAAGCGGCTCACGGTTATGTGGCGCGTTACTTCGGCGACATGACTGCTTATGCCGCCGGACGCGTGAGCCTCAATCCGCTGCGCCACATCGATCTGGTGGGCACCATCGCCGTGCCCCTGCTCACGTTGTTGCTGACAAACTATATGTTCGGCTGGGCCAAGCCGGTGCCGGTCAATTTCGCGAACTTACGCCATCCCAAGCGCGAGATGCTGTGGGTAGCTGCGGCAGGCCCGCTCAGCAATTTTTTCATGGCGCTGATCTGGGCGTTGCTGCTCAATGTAGGCGCAGGGCTCGCTCACAGCAATCCGGCCGCGGTGTGGTTGCTGTTTGTCGGCGCGGCGGG
>DASYSI010000009.1:0-5851 GCA_036003485.1 Burkholderiales bacterium
TCTCGATACCGTCGGCGCCGGAATTTACGGCTACCGCACGCCATGGGCGCAAATGCTGCTCGCCTGGGCAAAACGCGGCGCGGCTGCGAGCGGCGAAGCGCATGTCTGGGGTGAAGCAGCAGCGGCGTTACGCAGCGCCGACGCCGCGCTCGTCAACGGTACGGCAGCGCACGCATTCGAAGTCGATGATTACCACAATGCCAAGCTGCACCCTGGCGCGGTGGTGGTCCCCGCCGCGCTTGCGGTCGCTGAAAGACTCAATTGCAGCGGCACTGAGCTCGTCACGGCGATTGCCGCCGGCTACGAAGTCATGATTCGCTCGAGTCTGGCGTTGAATCCGTCCGCGGCACGGCTGCGGGGATGGCACCTGACCGGAGTCTGCGGCCCGTTTGGCGCGGCTGCCGCGTGCGCGTCGCTGCTCAAGCTCAATGCCGAGCAGACGGCGTGGGCGCTCGGCTTGGCCGGCACTCAGGGCGCCGGCTTGTGGGCATTCAATGCCGACGGCACGATGAGCAAACGCCTGCACCCGGGCAAGGCCGCGCATTCGGGCGTGCTCGCTGCCGAGCTTGCGCAGTTGGGATTTAGCGGCCCGACTCAGATTTATGAATTCGCCGACGGCGGCGTGCTGAAAGCGTTTTCTGACGCCTCCGACGCCGCACCGCTCACCCAGGACCTGGGCGCGATATATCACCTCGATCAAACTTCGATCAAACCCTATGCGTGCTGCGGCAGCACGCACTCCTACATCGATGCCGCGCTCGCGCTGCGCAAAAAACTTGGCGCGCCGTGGGACGCCAGCAGGCGCGTGCGAGCGGGCACCGCCAAAGTCGTCGACGTCCAGTGCGGCTTCGATTACGTCCCAAGCTCGGCGCTTAACGCGCAAATGAGTTTGCGCTACACCGTCGCAGTCGCGTTGATTGAAGGCCAGGCGCTTCCGGCGCAATTCGCGGACGCCAAGCTCGCTGATCCCACGATCACGGGACTCGCGGGCGCAATCGAGCTCGTTCCCGATCCTAAGCTCGACAAGCTCTACCCGAAGGATTTCGCGGGTTGGGTCGCCGCCGAACACAATGGCGAGTGGCTGCGCGTCGACATCATGAATCCGAGTGGCTCGGTGCATGCGCCGATCGACAGCCGTGGCGTCACCGAAAAATTCCGCGGCATCAATCCCGGGCTCGATGCCGATTCGATAGCGGCCGCCGCGCTGTCAATCGAACAGCATTCCGCGCGCGGATTTATCGAACTGCTGAACAGAGCGCCCAGATAAGGTCGCACTTCAGCATAGTTGCAGCGCAGCAGCCGGCGCGCGTCACACACCGCGTCTTGGATCAAATTCAGTTCGTCGAAGACACACAATCAGAGGACCTCATGTTCAGAAATAAACGTAATGTGTTCATCGCTGCAACGCTGCTCGCGTGCGTATTCGATGCCGAGTTTGCCGTGGCGCAAAAAAAAGCAGACAGCTATCCGACTAAACCGATCCGCTTGATCGTGCCATTTGCAGAGGGGGGCGCGCCCGGACTCGTTAGCCGCAGGCCCGTTCGCGGGGAGGGCGCGCAGGCCGCCGGGTTTCATACGGTAGCGCTTAACACTTCGCAAGCCTATCCGACCAAGCCGATACGGTTAATAGTACCGTTTGCACCCGGCGGCGGCACTGATATCGTGGCGCGCGTGATGGCGCAAAAACTGACTGAAGCGCTCGGCGAGTCAGTGGTAGTCGACAACCGCGCCGGCGGCGGCGGCACCATCGGCGTCGAAACGGCCGTGCGCGCGGCGCCCGACGGCTATACCCTGGCAATGGTATCCGGCAGCTACGCCACCAATGCAGCGCTGTTCAAACTTCCGTATGACCCGGTCAACGACATAACACCCATTTCCCTGATCGGCGAGAGCGGCTTCATGGTTGTTCTCAATCCGAGCGTGCCCGCGAAATCGATCCCTGAATTGATCGCGCTCGCCAAGGCCAAACCGAACAGCCTCAATTTCGGATCGACCGGCACCGGCGGAATCACGCATCTTGCAACCGAATTGTTCGAAATAATGACCGGCGTCAAGATGACGCACGTGCCTTACAAGGGTACCGGGCCCGCGCTCGTCGATTTGATGGGCGGACAGGTTCAGGTGCTTTTCGGCAGCCTGCCGTCGATGATGCCGCAGGTTAAGACCGGCAAGATCCGCGGCATCGCGGTAACGACCGCCAAGCGTGTCGGCGCGGCGCCCGACATGCCGACCGTCGGCGAATCCGTCCCCGGCTATGAGGCGATACTATGGTATGCGTGCTGGGGTCCAAAAGGTCTGGCGAAAGACATCGTCACGCGCTGGAACAAGGAGATTGCGAAAGCGATCAACACGCGCGAAATGAAAGAGCGCATGGCCGGCGAAGGGCTGGAGCCCGCCGGTGGCCCGCCCGAGCAGTTTCGCGACGTACTGCGGCGCGACGTGCCGAAATGGATCAAGGTCGTCAAGGAAGCGAACGTCAAGACAATACAATAATTCTTCGGCTGACTAACGCCTCAGTCGCGCAATTGCCAGCGTTCGTTCGATTCAACCGCGCTACCTTCGCGCGCGAGCTTGATCAGATGCGCGTGCAGCGAGCGGCGCGCGACCTGGTGCAGCCGCTGCGGCGTATCGGAATAAACGATAGTCACAAGCTCGTCGAGCGTCGCCGGATTCTTGCTAAGCGCGGCAATCACCTTCTGCTCGCGCTTTAAGCGGTGCGCGATCAGGCGCCGTGCTTCGTCGTGCGGCTCATCGATCGGATGACCGTGTCCCGGCGCGATGCGCGCGAGATCGAGCGCAAGCAGCGCGTGTAACGACTCGAAATACGCAACCATGTCGCCGTCGGGCGGTGCGATCACGACGGTCGATCCCTGCATCACGTGATCGCCGGTGAAAAGCAGCTTTTCCGGTTCGAGCAGATAGCATAAATGGTTCGACGCATGTCCCGGCGTGTGGACCGCGCGAAGCTTGAAATCGCCGCCGTCAAGCACGTCACCGTGCTTGAACACGCGATCGGGCGCAAACGCAGCATCCTGACTGCCGTGCTGCGGCGCGCGCATGCCGATCACTTCGGCACCGGTCGCGTGCTTGAGCGCGCGTGCACCGGGCGAGTGATCGAGGTGAGTATGAGTGCACAGGATCCAGCGCAGCCGCTCGCCCACGGCGGCGCGCATCGCTTCAAAGTGCGCTGCGCTCTCGGGACCCGGGTCGATCAATGCCAGCGCATCGCCGCCGATAATATAAGTATTCGTGCCCGGTCCCGTCATCATGCCCGGATTCGGCGCAGTAACGCGCCGTATCCGTTCCGAGAGCTGCACCACCTCTCCCGGCACGATCGGTTTCAGATTTTCCATTGGCCCCGCTGTTCGCGCGCAATCGCCTCATCGTAACCCGGCTCGCCCACCAGCAGATGCTTGCCGTCCTTCGTGAGGTGCGGCAGCGCCACAACGATGTCGCGCTTGGCGCGCATCGCCTTCATCAGTGCGTCCACTGAGTCATAAGCGGCAAACTCCTCGAGCGTACGTGCCGTCGGGAAGCGCATCTTGAAATCATCGTTGCGGTGACGGTCGAGCGCCGCGGCCGGCCGCACCCAAACATGGCTGATGGTTTCAAAGTTATCATGCAGCGGCTCCTGCGCCGGCGGCGCGATCGCGGCGAAAAACCGCGTATCGTAACGGCGCGGCGCCGACACTGGCGTGATCCAATGGCCGAAATAGACGAGTTGATCGGCGGCGAGCATCAGTTTTTCAACGCGCAGGATATCGAGCAGACCGCGCTCGCCCGCATTCAGCGCGTGGCGGTGCAGCCGGAAGCGCTCGGCCACTTCGTGCTGATCGAGCGCGATCATGCGTCCCTGCGCCTCGTATGCGATCAATAGCCCCGCCTCCTCGAACGACTCGCGAATCGCAGCCGCCCAGTAGGCGAGCCCGCCCTGCGCGATGCCGAGCGCGCGGCTCGCCTCAACGTCGGTCAGACCGGCGCACAGTGCGTACGCATCGGCAGTGCTGTCTTCGTCATCGAGCGCACCGCCGGGAAACACAAAAGCGCCCGGCACAAAGCCCGAGTTGAAATTGCGTTGCATCATCAACACTTCGAGCCCGCCGGCTGCATCACGCACCAGCGTCACCGTTGCGGACGGAATCGGAGTGATCTCGGCCATTATTTTTCAGTCAAATCGACCGGGTTCAATAAGAGCATCGCGCCTGACAATACTGGAGAGAATAGTTGTACCGTGTGCAGTTCTGCATGCAGGCAAAATCCATTTGCCTAGCCGAGGGCACATGTGGAGGCGGGGGAAGCGCTCCTGGCGCCGGTGCGTTGTATGCGTCAGGACCGATGATCGCACCTCCACCCTGCATGCCGGCCCCAAGACTTTGCATCATGCACTGGTTGTGCTCGGGAGTGCCGCGCGCAAAGCTTCGGTCACATTGCTGCGCAGCCCATGCCGGAGCATTCTGTTGTGCATATCCTTGCAGCGGTACCATCAGTAACAGCGCGATCATCAGTCGTTTCATGTTTGATTCTCCTGTCTTGTCACGTTTAGCCGGGCGTGTCAAAGCGGCTTTCTTTGCAATCTCACATCAAGCATACGCTGTCCCGCTTGTTCTCTTGCCACTCTATCCAGCAGGCAAACAAATGTTGCAACTTTGTGTCGTGGTTTGCAATACCGGCTCTGCGCAGATTTATCACTTCTCGATTAGCAGTTCATCAGACCACGGACGCACCCTACGCTTTCGTCAATAAGCGAAGCTCTCGTTTAGGCCAATGCAGGGCTGTGCAGGACAGGCGTCTCGCGCGTAAACACGCGCCGGCCGCGCTTATAGCCGATTAGCGGTGGCGCAACCGTCGCGATGATTTCGTCCGTCGTTTTCGCATTCCACACGATGAGGTCGGCGTAATTGCCGACGGCGATGCCGTAGTCCTTTCTGCCCATGATGCGTGCGGGCCGCTCGGAAATCATCGCGAAGCATTCAGCGAGGTCCTTAGCGGTGCCGCGCTGCACGACGTTTGCATACAGGTTGGCGATGCGCACCAGCGAGCAGTCACCGTACGGCGTGAACGGATTCAACACGTTGTTGGTCGAGATCGCGCAGTTTGCGCCCTGTGCGATGAGGGCGTTGGCGTCCGCGATGCCACGGATGACGCTGTGCTCCAAATGACGCCCGCTGGTGAAGAGATCCGTCGTCGGCAGCACAGCCACGGCGACGCCGGATTTCGCGAGCCGACGCCCGAGCGCTTCGAGCTCCGGCGCCGGCAGACACGAATACTTGTTGCCATGTCCGATCGCAACACGCCCGCCCCAGCCCATCTCGTCCGTGAGTTCACATACCTGATGGATGTCCATATCGTGGGTCGTGTAGCCGCCGTCGAGATGGATGTCGACGTCGACATCGAACTCCTTCGCGAGGACGAAGATGCGCCGGATCTGCGCGGGGCCGTCAGTGTCATAGCGAGGCGCGCCGCCGACGGCGTGCGCTCCGCGCTTGAGCGCTTCGCGCACGATGGCCTCCGCGCCCGGAACATTGGTCCACCCTTCCTGCAGGAAGACACACAATTGCAGGTCTATGCCCCACGCGTAATCCTTCGCGAGACGCTCGATCGCTTCGAAGCCGCGCAGGCCCACGTTGGGGTCCACCTCGATGTGGGTGCGCATGTGGCCGACGCCGTTCAGCAGGCATTGCTCGAGCGTCGCACGCGCTCGCGCGTACACGTCTTCGACCGTGAACGTGTGCTTTACCGCGGCAGTGCGCGCCATGTAGTCGGTCGCGCGCCGATCCGCGAGCGGTGCGACGCGGTCGAGGATGCGGGATTTGTCGAGATGAAAATGGCACTCCACCAGCGCCGGCGATAC
>DASYSI010000010.1:0-7223 GCA_036003485.1 Burkholderiales bacterium
TACGGCAGCCGCGAGGTCGTCGCCGGCATCGATCTTGAGCTCAAGGCCGGTGAATGTTTTGGCCTGCTGGGCCCCAACGGCGCCGGCAAGACCACGACGCTGCGCCTGTGTCTGGGCCTGACCGACCCGGACTCGGGTACGATCAGTATGTTCGGCCTGCCGGTGCCAGGCTCGGCGCGCCGTGCGCGCGCGCGTGTCGGCGTGGTGCCCCAGATCGATAATCTCGATCCCGACTTTACGGTGAGTGAAAACCTGCTCGTGTATGGCCGTTATTTTGGGCTCGCGTCAGCACACATTCGTGCGCGGATACCGGCGCTGCTCGACTTCGCGGGACTCGCCAGCCGCGCCGACGACACTATCAAGCAACTGTCGGGCGGCATGAAAAGGCGGCTCACGCTGGCGCGCGCGCTGATCAACGATCCCGATCTGATTTTTCTCGACGAGCCGACCACCGGCCTCGATCCACAGGCGCGACACGTGATCTGGGAACGGCTGCGCCAGCTGCTGGCCCAAGGTAAAACCATTTTTCTCACCACCCATTTCATGGACGAAGCCGAGCGCCTGTGCCACCGGCTTGCGATCATGGACCGCGGCCGCATGATCGCCGGCGGCTCGCCGCGCGAGCTCGTCGCGGCGCATATCGAGCCGCAGGTCATCGAAGTATTCGGCGACGGCGCCGAAGCGTGGGCAAGCACGTTTGGCGAGCGCTTGAGTGAGCGCTGCGAAAAAACAGGTGAAACGGTGTTCTGCTACGCACGCAACGTCGAGCCGCTTTTGCATGATCTCGAGCAGCGGCCTGAGCTGCGCTACCTGCACCGCTCGGCCAATCTGGAAGATGTGTTCCTGCGGCTGACCGGGCGCGATTTGCGTGATTAATGATGACTAAGATCTGGTCACTGCCGCAACTGAGCCCGCGCTTTATCAATATCTGGCGCCGTAACGTGCTCGTCTGGCGCAAGCTTGCGATTCCCTCGATGCTCGGCAATCTCGCCGATCCCATGCTGTACCTGCTCGGGTTCGGCTATGGACTCGGGCGCATGATGCCTGATGTGTTCGGCACTTCCTACATTGCCTTCCTCGCTGCCGGCATCGTCTGCTCGAGCACCATGACGAGCGCCTCGTTCGAAGCGATGTACTCGGGGTTTTCGCGCATGCACGTGCAAAAAACGTGGGAAGCGATCATGAACACACCCGTCATGCTCGACGACGTGCTGATCGGCGAGGCGGTATGGGCCGCAAGCAAGAGTCTGCTCTCGGGCAGCGCGGTACTGCTGGTGGCAAGCGCGCTCGGCCTGTGCCAGTCGTTGCTTGCGTTATGGGTGTTGCCGATCATGTTTGTTACCGGTCTCGCGTTTGCGAGCCTGGGATTGATCGTGACCGCAGTGTCGCCGAGCTACGATTTTTTCATGTATTACTTTACTCTGTTCATCACTCCGATGATGTTGCTGTGCGGTGTGTTTTTTCCTGCTGGCGAGCTGCCGCTGATATTGCAGCAGGCTGCGTTGTTTCTGCCGCTCACTCACGCGGTGGCGCTGGTGCGGCCGCTCATGAACGATGCGGTGCCGCCGGGCATGTTGGTTCACGTGCTGGCATTGCTCGCCTATGCGGCGGCCGGTTTTTACGTCGCTCTGGTGCTGACGCGCAAGCGCCTGCTACAGTAGAGCCGGACTGCCATGCGAGCGCTGGCTTAACTCGTGCGGGCAAACCATCCGGGAGAAAAGAGGCGGGTGTGCTCTGGTTGAAAGCTTTTCACATCGTATTTATGGTGACCTGGTTCGCGGGGCTCTTTTACCTGCCGCGGCTGTTCGTCTATCACGCGATGACCGACGACAGTCCCGGCAGCGAGCGCTTTAAGGTGATGGAGCGCAAACTCTTCTACGGCATCATGACGCCCGGGGCGGTGTTGACGCTCGCGTCCGGAGCGTGGCTATGGCTGGGCTACAGCATCAGCGGCGGTTGGCTGCACGCCAAGCTTACGCTCGTCGCGATCCTGATCGCGTATCACGCTTATTGCGGCAAGCTCTTGCTCGACTTCAAGCACGGCCGCAACCGGCACGGCCACGTGTTCTATCGCTGGCTCAACGAATTTCCGGTCGTCATCCTGATAGCCGTCACCCTCCTTGTCGTCGTCAAACCGTTTTAGCGGGATTCTTGTCGCACTCATGCTGGCGCTGGCGAGCGCGCAGCCTGGCGCGCAGAGCTCGGAAGTACGAATGCTGGTGCAAAGCTCGCCGCTCGCCGGATTCCAGTATTACCAAGGCAGGCAGTTGTGGGACGAAATCAAGGTCGGCGATGTGCTTGCGCTGGTGCGGGAATCCGACAATCCGCACGACCACAACGCGGTACGCGTCGAATGGCGCGGCCATAAGTTAGGTTACGTGCCGCGCCGCGAGAATCAGGCAGTCGCGCAGCATATGGATCGCGGCGGCCGTGTCGAGGCGCGCGTCAGCAGGCTGCTCGTGCACCGCAATCCCTGGCAGCGGATCGAATTCGAAGTTTTTGTAAGACTTTAAATGGAACACTTCTTTGCGCCCTGCCCACGTGGCCTCGAGGCCGTACTCACGCAGGAGCTCGCGGCGCTCGGCGCCGCGGACATCAAGGCGACCGAAGGCGGCGTGCATTTCACTGGAGCGGCTGCGCTATGCTATCGCGCCAATCTCGAAAGCCGCATCGCGAGCCGCATTTTGCGCCACGTTGTAACAGCGCCCTATCGCAGCGAAGACGATATTTACCAGGCAACGCTGGCACTCAAATGGCCGCTCTGGTTTGACGTCGGCAATACGATACGCGTCAACGTCGCGGCGCTGCGCTGCCCGCTCAAAAGTCTTGACTTCGTCACGCTGCGCATCAAGGATGCGATCTGCGACCGCTTTCGCGAGCACGGCGGCAAGCGGCCCAGCGTCGACACCGAACATCCCGATGTTCGCGTTCACGCTTTCCTTACCGCCGATCGCTTGACGCTGTATCTCGACACCACGGGCGAGCCGCTGTTCAAGCGCGGCTGGCGTATCGCATCGACCGAAGCGCCGCTGCGCGAAAATCTTGCGGCAGGGATTCTGCGTCTGACCGGCTGGACGCCGGGCGAGACGCTGCTCGATCCGGCCTGCGGCAGTGGTACCCTGCTCGTCGAAGCCGCGATGATCGCACTCGATATCGCGCCGGGACTGCGACGCAGTTTCGCATTCGAAAAGCTCAAGAATTTCGAGCGCGAGGCATGGCATGCGCTGCGCACTGCCGCCGTACAGCGCAGCCAGCCCGTGACACCCCTTGGCATTCACGGCAGCGATCTTTACGGTGACACGCTGAAAGTCGCGCACGCTAATCTCGGCCACGCCGGCCTCGCGGGCGCGGTGACCTTAAAGCAGGCCAACCTGCTCGAAATAAGTCCGCCCGCGCTGTCTGGCGTGCTGGTCGCTAACCTGCCGTACGGAGTGCGCAGCGGCGACTCGGCCGAGCTCCTCGAGTTTTATCCCCGGCTGGGCGACGCGCTGAAGCAGCGTTTCGCCGGCTGGCGTGCGTATCTGTTCAGCGCAGACCGCGAGCTGCCCAAACGCATACGCCTATCGGTATCGAAACGCATACCGCTCTATAACGGCGCGCTCGAATGCCGTTTGCTCGAGTACAAGATCATCTCCGGCAGCATGCGCGCCACGAAACCTTCCGTTGCGCGCGAGAACGGAAGGTCGTGAGACCGAAATAATTCACTGCCATCCAGGTTGTGAGCGCAGCGCGTATGGGGCGCCTGCACTTCGCGGCTGCCCGAATATTTCGGATGACAGGGGGTGTGACGGCTAGTCGCAACCAACTCATCCCTGACGCAGGTGCTCAAGTGCAACGTGTATTGCACGGATGCGGCGCACTTCAACAAGATTAACGAAGTTTATGCGCGTTACTTTCCGGTGGAATCTCCGGCCCGCATCTTCGTATGCGTTCCCTGTTTTCCGGGGCCGTTCGATATTGAAATCGATTGCGTTGCGGTCGCTGGGCCCGCTACCTGACGCGCGACTCGGATATCGCGGACTATGCGCGCGTACGCAGCCGTTATCTCGGCGACATGCGCCCCGGCGTCCACGCTGCTCGTGATCCCCGCGCTCGTCAAGCCTTGATCCTGGTCGAGATCGAAGTCTCCGCCGCGAAGCGCTAAAGCAGCAGCGCAAACGAGGCCTGCTGCAATCACACGATATTCAGGTGATCGATGCCTGACATCACGTCTTTGTCCTTGGACTCTTTACTGTTCAATTTGATATTCAGGCGCAGCTCGTTGACCGAATCGGCATTGCGCAGCGCGTCTTCGTAGCTGATCTCGCCTGCCTCGTAAAGATCGAACAGAGCCTGGTCAAATGTCTGCATGCCAAGCTCGCGTGACTTCGCCATAATCGCCTTGATTTCCTGCACCTCGCCTTTGAAGATCAGATCGGCAATCAATGGGGAATTGAGCAGGATCTCGACCGCCGCGCAACGACCCTTGCCGTCTTTCTTCGGAATCAGCCGCTGTGAAACGAACGCGCGCATATTGAGCGACAGATCCATCAGCAACTGCGCTTTGCGCTCTTCGGGGAAGAAATTGATGATGCGGTCGAGCGCCTGATTGGAACTGTTGGCGTGCAGCGTGCCCATCGCGAGGTGACCGGTTTCAGCGAATGCAATCGCATGATCCATGGTCTCGCGGTCACGAATCTCACCGATCAGAATCACGTCGGGGGCCTGGCGCAACGTGTTTTTCAGCGCCGAATGCCACGACTCGGTATCGACACCGACTTCGCGCTGCGTAATCAGACAGTTCTTATGGTCATGCACGTATTCAACCGGATCCTCGATGGTAATGATATGGCCATAGCTGTTCTCGTTGCGGTAGCCAATCATCGCTGCGAGCGATGTCGATTTGCCCGAGCCGGTTGCGCCGATGAAAATAATCAGGCCGCGCTTGCTCATCACGATATCTTTCAGCACCACCGGCAGCCGCAGGTCGTCTATCTTCGGGATACTCGTGGTAATCGTGCGCATCACCATGCCCACGCGTGCCTGTTGCACAAACGCGCTGACGCGGAAGCGCCCGATGCCGCTGGGATTGATGGCGAAGTTACCTTCCTTTGTCGCTTCGAATTCTGCCGCCTGCTTGTCGTTCATCATCGCGCGCGCAAGATCCGCAGTCATTTGCGGCGTCAGAGTCTGGTTCGACACCGGCGTCATCTTGCCATCGACTTTGAAGGCAGGCGGGAACCCCGCAGTGATGAACAAATCCGATGCTTTCTTGCTGAGCATTGCGCGCAGTAGATTGTGCATGAATTGGACTGCCTGATCGCGCTCCATAATCGCCCCTCTAAAGTGCAGTAAATGGTTAACCGGTACGACGGGTGGTCTGACTCCGGTTGAATTGAGATTTTACTTGAAATTGTCCCGATTGACCGCCTTGGTGCGTGCTTCGTCGTTCGATACGATGTTGCGCTTTACCAGCTCCAGCAGGTTCTGGTCGAGGGTCTGCATGCCGAAGTTCTGGCCGGTCTGGATCGCCGAGTACATTTGTGCGACCTTTGCTTCGCGGATCAGGTTGCGGATTGCCGGCGTCCCGATCATGATTTCATGCGCGGCGACGCGGCCAGTGCCGTCTTTGGTTTTCAGCAGCGTCTGTGAAATCACGGCGCGCAGGCTTTCCGACAACATCGCGCGAACCATTTCCTTTTCCTCCGCAGGAAACACGTCGATGATCCGGTCGATAGTCTTGGCGGCGGAACTCGTATGCAGCGTGCCGAACACAAGATGGCCGGTCTCGGCCGCAGTCATCGCAAGGCGTATTGTTTCAAGGTCGCGCATCTCGCCGACCAGAATCACGTCCGGGTCTTCGCGCAGCGCCGAGCGCAACGCATTGGCAAAGGACAGGGTATGCGGCCCGACCTCGCGCTGGTTGATCAGGCACTTTTTCGATTCGTGCACGAATTCGATGGGATCTTCGACCGTAAGTATGTGTCCGTATTCTTCTTCATTTTTATGATTGACCATCGCCGCCAGCGTCGTCGATTTGCCGGAACCGGTTGGTCCTGTCACCAACACCATGCCGCGCGGCTGATCAGCGATGTCACCGAAAATCTTAGGCGCCTTCAAGTCCTCGAGCGACAGTATTTTGGATGGAATCGTGCGCATCACCGCGGCTGCACCGCGTTGCTGCACGAACGCATTGACGCGGAAACGAGCCAGGTTCGGGATCGCGAATGAAAAGTCGCATTCGAGATTTTCCTCGTAGAACTTGCGCTGCCCGTCGTTCATGATGTCATACATCATGCCGTGAACGTCTTTGTGTTCCATCGCCGGCAGGTTGATGCGCCGCACGTCGCCGTGAACGCGAATCATCGGCGGCAGACCCGACGAGAGATGAAGGTCTGAAGCCTTGTTCTTGACGACAAACGCTAGCAGTTCGGAGATGTCCATTATAATTTCCCTTGTTGTGAGCGAGATTTGCGAGCAGCACCAGGGATGTAGTGCCGCATGAAATAAGACGACTAAATCCCTCAATTTCCACGAAATTATGGACTCAATCTGCGCCAACTTGCAAGCCGTGAAATTGCGCATCGCAAACGCCGCCCAGGCATGCGGCCGTTCGGACGATATCGCCTTGGTCGCCGTCAGCAAGTCATTCCCGGTTGAGACCATTGGGGCCGCGCATGCATGCGGCCAGTGCGCATTCGGCGAGAACTATACACAGGAAGCGATCGAAAAGATCGCTGCTCTATCGGAATTAGGGCTGGAATGGCATTTTATTGGTCCGATTCAGAGCAACAAGGCGCGTACGATCGCGCAGCATTTTTCCTGGATACACAGCGTTGACCGCCTTAAAATCGCGCAACGCCTGTCGGCTGCGCGTCCGGCCGACGTCGCGCCACTGCAGGTATGCATCCAGGTTCGAATCGGCGGCGAATCTACCAAAAGCGGCGTTGCCCCCCTACACGCGCTCGCGCTCGCACGCGCCGTGGCCGTATTGCCGCGCCTCACGCTGCGCGGCTTGATGGCGATCCCGCCCGCGAGCGGCGATTCGGTGCAACAGCGCCACTATTTCGCGCAGCTGCGAGAGCTGAAGAACGACCTTGTGGCCGCCGGAATCGCTCTCGACACGTTGTCGATGGGGATGTCGGACGATCTCGAGGCGGCAATCGCCGAAGGCGCGACTTTGGTGCGGGTGGGCACAGCAATTTTCGGCGCGCGACAAAAAAAAGTTCCGGCAACAGAAAACG
>DASYSI010000011.1:0-3814 GCA_036003485.1 Burkholderiales bacterium
GCGCAGGCAAACCATCAGCGCGGTATGGTTGGCGCCGCCGACACTCGTGGAAATGCCAATGCTCAGCGCTTCGGGATCTTTGCGCAGGCGCTCAGCGAGCTCGCGTCCGCTTCTGAGCGGCGAATCCATCTTGACGGTGACGCCCAAGTATTCGTCGAACAGCATCGCGAGCGCCGTGAAATCGTTGTGGTTGTACGGGATCAATCCCATGATGTGGTTACTGATCGCGCCGGTGGTGGCGATAATCAGGTAATGGCCATCGCCGACATGCTGGTTCAGGTAATTGAGTCCGATGGTGCCGCTGCCGCCGGGTTTGTTGGTAACTGTCACGGGCACGTCGACCAGTTTGCGCTCCTGCAGGATGCGCTGCACGACCCGCGCCGTGCGGTCGGTGCTGCCGCCCGCACCTGATGGAGCGACGATTTCGACTCCCCTTTCCGGCTTCCATTCAGCCGCTGGGCACATGCCCGCGAGTATCATCAACGGCAGCGCCAGAGCGAACGATCCGAGCCTGACGGCAGCGAATTGAAATGCGTGCATCGTGTCTCCGCTCAAGCCTTGTTTATTTTCAATCATCCCGGGGGCGAATATAGCATTTTCCCGCGGTTCACCCGCGACATACCTTGACACGCTCACGCCGCGTTCGTGATACTCGAGCGTTAACACATGGCAGACACGGAGCACGCAGTGGGAATGACCGCAGTTGAAAAAATACTCGCGCGCGCGAGCGGCGTTGCCGGCGTTAAGCCGGGTGAAATCGTCTACCCGGTGCCCGATTTCATCGTGATACACGACGGCGTGGTAACGGCGGCCAAGCGCGAGCTCGACGCGCTCGGCATCACGCGTCTCGCCGACCCCGACAAAGTCGTGATGGTCACCGATCACGACGTTCTGTACACCAACGAGCTCGCTGTGAAGCGCGGCGCTTTCAACCGCCGCGCTGCGCGGGAATGGGGTGTCAAGCAGTTCTTCGATGCCGGCCAGGGCGGCCATGGGCACATCTTCCCGATGGAGCAGGGCATGGTCACGCCCGGCACGCTTTATTTCGATAATGACCGCCATTGCACGAATGTCGGCGGCATCGGCGCGGCGGCGTTCCGCGTCGGCACCGAGATCAGCCGCGTGCTCGCAACCGGAACCAACTGGATCATGGTGCCCAAAACAGTGAGACTCAATATTACGGGCCGCCTGCAGTCTGGAGTCTACGCACGCGATCTCGGGTTTCACATCGCGCGCCAATTGCGTTACGGCAGCGCAGAAGGCGGCTTCGGTATCGACATCGATTATCGTGTGCTCGAATTTGCCGGCGAGCTCGAACAGTTCAATCTCGCCGCACGCGTGTCACTGTGCAGCACGCCGACTGAAATGCGCGCCATCGGCGTGTTCTTTCCGCCCTCGGATCAAATTATCGACTATGCGAAAGCGCGCGCCGCGCGGCCGTTTACGCCGATGTTCAGCGATCCCGACGCGAGTTATGAAGCGAGAATCGATCTCGATGTCAGCACGCTCGAACCCCAGGTTGCGCTGCCGGGCGCTCCGCACAACGCGGCAAATTTGTCGAGCGTCGCGGGCACGCGCATCGATCACGCGTTCATCGGCTCGTGCGGGTCGGGAATGTGGGATGATCTTCAACTCGCGGCAAGCTATCTCAAAGGGCAAAAAGTCGCGCCGGGCGTGCGTCTGCTGATCGTGCCAGGCTCCGAACAGTCGACACGCCGGATGTTGCGCGATGGACTGATGCAAATCTTCATCGAGGCGGGTGCGTTCGTGCTGCCGGCGGGATGCGGCCCCTGTGCGAGCGGCAGAACCGGTCTCGTGCACTCGGGAGAAGTGTCGATCTCGACCGCGGTCGCCAACGGCGCGGGGCGTTTCGGCGCCAAAGACGCTGAGCTTTTTCTCGGCAGTCCGGCGACGGTTGCGGCCTCAGCGGTACGCGGCTGCATCACGGACCCGCGCACTGTTGTTGCGTTTCATGAACTGCATTGATCGAGGAGCAACGCGCATGACCGAATTCGGCTGGGTGCTCAAAGGCCGCTGCTACAAGCTGGGACACGACGTGCCGCATCCGGGCGGCGTAATACCTAACCGGCTGATTACCGCGCGGGAGATGGATCCGCAGAAACTGATCCCGCATCTGTTCGAGGAGACCGATCCGGGCTTTCACGAACGTGCCAAAGCGGGCGACATCATCGTCGCCGGACGTAACTTCGGCATGGGACCGAAGGTGAACGGCTACATCGCAATGCAGGCGATCGGTCTAGGTATCGTGTGCGAATCGATGCCGTTTCTCGCGTACCGCGCCGCGATCGGCTGTGGCGTGCGCGTGCTGACCGATTGCTTCAACGTAACCGAGCTGTGCGATACCGGCGACGAGCTTGAGGTCGATTTCCAGACCGGGCAGTTCATCAATCGCACGCGCGACATCCACAAGGAATATCCGCCGCTGCCTGAAACGCTGCAGGAAATCGTTGCGCTCGGCGGCAATACCGGGTGGCTCAAGCGCTGGTGGCAGCAGCAAAACGCGCCGCAGCCTTGAGTTACAATATTTGCCATGCTATGACGCGCCGATAACATGCCCACCGTCTTCTACAAACTCGAAAACAAGCGCGTCGAGACCGAGCCCGAAGAGACCATCCTGCGGGTCTCATTGCGCACCGGGATTCTTCACGCTCATGCGTGCGGCGGCAACGCGCGATGCTCGACCTGCCGCATCTTCATCATCAATGGCCTGAACGCATGCGCGCCGCGCAACTCGAAGGAGCAGGCGCTCGCCGAGCGGCTGCACTTCGGCAGCGACATCCGGCTCGCATGTCAGACCACGATCACCGATGACGTCGAGGTTCGGCGGCTGGTGCTCGATGACGAAGATCTCGAGCTGTGCGACCAGCAGGGCAAGCGCCCAGCACAGGGCTTGGTCGGCGAGGAAAAGCGGCTGGCCATCCTGTTCGCGGACATTCGTGGCTTCACGCCGTTCGCGGAATCGCGGCCTCCCTATGACGTCGTTCATATCCTGAACCGGTACTTCCACAAGATGGGCCAGGTCGTCAGCCGCAACGGCGGGCAGATGAACAATTACATGGGCGACGGATTTCTTGCGCTGTTCGGGCTGAATGATGCCGCCGACAGTGCGCTGCGCGCGGTTACTGCAGGGCTGGAAATGCTCGTCGCGATGGAATCGCTCAAGCTGTACCTCGATCGCACCTACCTGAGAAGTTTCGGCATGGGCATCGGCATACACTACGGCGATGTCGTCGTCGGCGCGATGGGATCCGAAGATCTGAAGCGCGAGACCGTGATCGGTGATTCGGTCAATTTCGCAAGCCGAATCGAAGCGGCGAACAAGCGCGAAGGTACCCGGATCCTGATCTCAGCCGAGACTTACGCCGAAGTACGCAGCCGCGTGCAGACCGGGAAAGAGGTCCGGGTCGCGCTGCCCGGAAAGAGCGGCGAGTACACGCTGCACGAAGTTACCGACTTGAAATAAGGTGTAGTAGTCCTTACTCGAACTGACATTGAGTGTCAGGTACCAGTGAACGTAAATGGCCGATATCGAGCGCGGCGTATGCCGGCAATCGACCTTGAAGAGACATTCACTGTGACTACCATTAGCGTCCGCTAGTCGGCCAAAGCCGCCTTTGGCCCTGCGAGACATAGAAGTCTGCTGTCAATTCATAACCGGGCATTGCACACGAATTGACCTGGATGATAATTGCCATTACGACAAACGCGTAGTAATCCTGGCACCCGCTGGGTTCCTGCTTTACATCAACGTCGAACGCGGAACGGTTGCTGATTTGAGGTATTCAAAAATGTA
>DASYSI010000012.1:0-5319 GCA_036003485.1 Burkholderiales bacterium
CAACCTCGCGAGTAACGCAGTGAAGTTCACCGAGAAGGGAACGGTCACGATCAGCGCGGAGCGGGAGGCGGCGGAGGCAGGCGACGCGATTGCACTGCACGTAACCGATACTGGCATCGGCATGACCGCCGAGCAGATTGCGCGCTTGTTCCAGGACTTCACGCAGGCCGATGCGTCGACGACACGCAAGTATGGCGGTACTGGCCTTGGACTCGCGATCAGCCGCCGCTTCTGCCGAATGATGGGGGGTGACATTACCGTGGAAAGCACATCGGGGCGCGGCTCGACGTTCACGATCCGCCTGCCCGCGGCAGGTGCGGCGGCTGGCGTGAATGAATCCGCTGCTGAGCGGACATTTCCTGCTGCGCCTTCCAAGGCGCTTGCGCGGAGCCGCGGCGCAGCGACGGTGCTCGTGGTGGATGACGATCCCACCGTGCGCGCACTGATGGAGCGTTACATCACGCGGGAAGGCTATGCCGTCATTACGGCGGAGAACGGAATCGACGGACTCGCGCGCGCGCGCGAAGTGCACCCCGCAGCAATCACGCTCGATGTCATGATGCCCGACATCGATGGGTGGACGGTGCTGGCGGCGCTCAAGGGCGATCCCGAGCTGGCCGACATTCCAGTGATTCTAGTCACGATTGTCGATGAGAAGCAGCACGGCTATACGCTGGGCGCGACCGACTATCTCATTAAGCCGGTCGACCGTGACCGCCTCGCCGCGGTGCTGCGTTCGCTGTGCGGGCGCAGTGCGGGCCGTTTGCTTCTGGTCGAAGACGACGATACGGCGCGCGCGCTGATCCGGCCCTTGGTCGAACGGCAAGGGTGGGAAGTGATGGAAGCAACCAACGGCCGTGTTGCGCTCGATCGTCTGAAAGAAGCGCGGCCCGATGCGATCATCCTTGATCTCATGATGCCGGAGATGGATGGCTTCGAATTCATTGCGGAGTTGCGCAATCATCCCGGGTGGCACGCTATTCCGGTGGTGGTGGTGACTGCGCTCGATCTCAGCGAAGAGGATCATCGCCGGTTGAACGGCGATGTCGAGAATGTGATACAGAAGCGCGGGCATACCCGCGATGAGCTGCTGCGCGAAGTGGGCAAAGCACTCGCCGCATGCGTGCCGCAGCTCACACCACAGGATGAGGCCGCATGACAACAGAAGAGATTGCGATGACCAAAATTCTCTGCGTCGAGGACAGCGACGACAGTCTGTTCATGCTGCATCGGCGTTTGACTCGTGCCGGGTTCGACGTCAAGGTCTCGACCGACGGCGCGGAGGCGGTCGAATGGGCGAAATCATTGCTGCCCGACGTCATTTTGATGGATTGGAATCTTCCAGGGCTCAACGGCTTGGATGCGACGCGCCAATTGAAGAATCAGGCAGAAACCAACCACATCCCGATCATCCTGGTCACGGCCCACCACTCGGAGAAAGACCGCGCGAGTGCGTCCGCCGCCGGCTGCGACGCATACGAAACGAAGCCGATCGATTTTCGGGCTTTGGTCGAGAAAATTCGATTGCTCGTCGGGCGAAACCCGACGCAGTAACTTGGACCGCAGCGTGAAAATTCTCTACGTCGAAGATAACGACGATAACGTCTACGTGGTCAAAAACCGTTTGACACGAGCGGGCTACACCGTAGTAGTCGCATTGGATGGCGAGCAAGGGGTAGCCATGGCGATTACTGAGAAGCCGCATCTCATCCTGATGGATTTGAGTCTTCCGATCCTCGACGGCTGGGAAGCGACCCGGCGACTGAAGGCGGCACCGGAAACCAAGGATATCCCGGTCATTGCGCTTTCCGCTCACGCCATGACGGGCGATCGCGAGAAGGCGCTCGAAGCGGGGTGCGAGGACTTCGATACGAAACCCGTAGATTTCGCCAGACTGCAAGCGAAGATTCAATCGCTGCTTCCACACGGCGATCGCTGAGGATCACGACGGTGGAGCTGCGTGAAGAGATTGCCGGTGAAGTCGCGATACTCGATGTGAAAGGCCGCATCGACAGCACGACGGCTTCCACGCTGGGCGATCGACTGAGCGCGGCGCTCGCGATGCGCGACAGGCGCCTCGTACTGGACCTGCGCCAGCTTGAATACATCAGCAGCGCGGGCTTCCGCGTGCTGCTTCTCGCGGCAAGACGCGCCGATGAAAGCGCAAGCCGCCTCGTGCTATGCGGGCTTTCGAGCAAAGTTCAGCAATTGTTCGACCTCGGTGGATTCCTGGATTTCTTCCAGATCGCTTCGTCGCGCGATGACGCCATCAGCGCCGCAAAGTAATGCGAGGCGGCGCCAGTGCGAAGACCGCCCAACATCTTCTACGGAGTCGATGACAAGCCGCCGCACGGCGTGACGGTGCTCTCCGGGTTGCAGCACGTCGGGTTGATATCGATCATTCTGGTTTATCCGCTGCTGGTCACGCGTGAGGCAGGTCTCTCCTCACAAGCAAGTCAGGATGTCTTGAGTCTATCGATGATTGTATTGGGGATCGGCGCGATCCTGCAGGTCCTGCCTCGCGGCTTTATAGGCGCGCGTCTTTTGTGCCCCCCGACGTTCACTGCGGCCTACCTGGCGCCCTCGCTGATCGCGGTTAAAACGGGCGGGTTATCGCTTGTCCTCGGCATGACCGCGTTCGGCGGCGTTATAGAGTTAGGACTCTCGCGAGTACTGCGCCCGCTTCGGCCGTATTTTCCTTCCGAGATTTCAGGATTGGTCGTGGTGATGATCGGTATTGCTGTCGGGGCGCTGGGCTTGCGCAGCGTCGTTGGAGGGACCACATCTCAATCGATCAGCGAACACCTGACGGTGGCCGCCATCACGCTCGGGACGATGGTGGGGCTCAATATCTGGACCAAGGGAGCGCCGCGTCTGTTTTGCGCCCTGTTCGGCATGATCGTGGGTTACCTGATTGCCGCCGTTGCGGGAATGACGACGGCCGAAGATTTCGCCGCGATACATTCAGCGCCTTTCGCCGGCGTGCCCGGCATCGGGCATCTGGGCTGGTCCTTCGATCTCGGCAGCGTGGTTCCATTTCTCGTGGCCGCGTTTGCGACTTGCATCAGAACGATGGGCGATGTCACGACCGCTCAAAAGATCAATGACGCCGACTGGGTGCGTCCGGACATGCGCTCGATCAGTGGCGGAGTGCTGGCCAATGGACTATCCAATATCACGGCGGGTCTCCTTGGTACCGTAGGCGTCAGCACCTATACCAGCAGCGTTGGACTAGCCGGAGCGACCGGCATCGTGAGCCGGCGTGTTGGATTTGCCATCGGCGGCATATTCATTGTGCTTGCGTTCTTGCCGAAGGCGAGCGCATTTCTCGTAATCATGCCCGGTCCGGTGGTGGGCGCTGCATTGTTGTTCTCAGCTTCGGTCATTTTCGTGAATGGCCTCCAGATCGTGACGTCGCGGATGCTCGACGCCCGCAGGACTTTTGTCATTGGGCTGTCTTTTATGTTTGGCTTGGCGGTCGATCTGCAGCCGCAATCCTTTGCTGGTATGCCTGCAGAGCTCCTGCCGTTCGTGAGTAGCTCGCTCGTGCTGGCAACCGTATCGGCGCTGCTGCTCAACGCTATATTCCGGTTGGGCGTGCGACGAACGCGAACACTGGACGTTGTTCCGGCGCAATTCAATGCAGTGGCGGTCGAAGAGTTCATCGAAGCTCAAGGGGCGTCTTGGGGCGCGCGCCGGGACGTGATCGAGCGTGCGAGTTTCAATCTCGTACAATCGATCGAGACTATCATCGACGGATGTAATCCAACGGGGATGCTCACGATCGAGGCGACATTCGACGAGTTCAGCCTCGACGTGCGCGTCTCCTACGAGGGCGCCCCGCTCGACCTGCCCGATAAGAGGCCAACCAATGAGGAAATCATGGCGTCCGAAGACGCGCAGCGAAAACTTGCCGGCTTCATGCTGCGGCGCCATGCTGATCGTGTCGCGGCGACTCACAAGGACGGCCGCTCGACCATCCTGTTTCACTTCGACCATTAAGATGCACGATTATTCGAATGCTCGACAATGAGCCCGATTGATTCTCGATTGCTGGTTGTCGACGACAATGAAGACAACCGCTACACGCTCACGCAGCGGCTGAAGCGGCAGGGCTATACGAACGTCTCAATCGCGGTTAACGGCCGCGAGGCGCTCGTACTGTTGCGTGAGGCAACTTTCGATCTGGTACTGCTCGACGTGATGATGCCGGAATTGAACGGCTACGAGGTGCTGGAACAGATCAAGGCCGACGAGCGTTTGAGTCACATCCCGGTCATCATGATCTCCGCGGTGGATGAGCTCGAAAGCGTCGTGAGATGCATCGAGCTCGGCGCCGAGGATTATCTGGCAAAGCCATTCAATCCGACCTTGCTGCGTGCGCGTGTCGGCGCGAGTCTCGAGAAAAAACGGTTGCGCGATGAGGTGCGTGCAAGCTTGAATCGTCTGGAGCGCGAGCTCGACGCAGCGCGCCGTCTTCAGCTCGGCATGCTGCCGCGCGAGTTTCCTGTGTGGTCCGCAGCAAAACCGGTGCAGGTTCACGCACTGATGGAGCCCGCGCGCGAGGTCGGCGGCGATCTGTACGATTTTTTCTTCGCGCCCGCGCACGTGTTGTGCTTCCTGGTCGCCGATGTATCCGGCAAAGGCGCGGACGCTGCGATGTTCATGGCGCGCACGCGCAGTCTGGTGCGAATGGCGATCGAGCTCTTTCAGCAGTTGGGCGCCGACCGTGCTTCGCCGACAAGCATGGCTCAGGCAGTCAACCGGGAGCTGTGCCAGGACAACCGCGAGCGCATGTTCGTTACGCTGTTTCTCGGTTTCCTCGATACCAAGACCGGTGCGCTCGCCTACATGAATGCCGGTCACCCCCTCCCCTATCTGCTGCGCGCGAGCGGCGCTATCGAGCGCGTGGCCGGACAACCGCAAGCGCCGCTGGGCGTACGAAACGGCGTGGTCTACGAAAGCCGCACCGTGATCCTACAGCCGGGGGATGCGGTCTTCGCGTGCACCGATGGCGTAGCCGAAGCGATGAATGCTGCGGACGAGCTTTACACCGAGGTGCGGCTCGAGAGCGATCTGCGTGTGGCGCACGATGCTGCGCCCGCCGAAATGATTCGCACCGTGAAGGAACACGTCGACGACTTCACCGGCACTGCCCCGAAGGCGGACGACGTAACGATGCTCGCGCTGCGCTGGCTGCCCGCGAGCCACTAGGGATTGCGCGGTTTAGTGATCGTAGTGCAAATATACCTCGGCGCGTTCTCCCGAGCTGCGGCTGATCACGCGGTCTGCGCTGCGGCGGAGTAGATAGCCGGCCAG
>DASYSI010000013.1:0-5718 GCA_036003485.1 Burkholderiales bacterium
CCGCCGCGACCGCGTATAAGATATCACTTTCACATTATATAGCAGTGGGTTAAAAACTTATATTAAAGCCAGTTTTAACTCGACATCGCATCGCGTTCGCTGCAAAATGTCGATTTTTTTTCAAATCCATGCAATTTCAGAGCCTTCCATGACTAAAACGACCAAACATTGCCGTCTTTTGATTCTCGGCTCGGGCCCCGCCGGCTACAGTGCGGCCGTATACGCGGCGCGCGCCAATCTCAAGCCCGTATTGATTACCGGCCTCGCGCAAGGGGGCCAGCTGATGACAACCACCGACGTCGATAACTGGCCGGCCGATGCGTTGGGGGTACAGGGACCGGAATTGATGGAGCGCTTTCAGAAGCACGCCGAGCGCTTCAAAACCGAAATTATCTTCGATCACATTCACACCGCCCAGCTTAGCGCAAAACCGCTGACCCTGATTGGAGACCAAAGTACTTACACCTGCGACGCGCTCATCATCGCGACCGGCGCGTCGGCCATGTATCTCGGACTTGCGTCGGAACAGGAGTTCATGGGACGCGGTGTTTCGGGTTGCGCGACATGCGACGGATTTTTTTACAAGGAGCAGGATGTTGCGGTGATCGGCGGAGGCAATACCGCAGTCGAGGAAGCGTTGTATTTGTCCAACATCGCGCATCACGTCACAGTGGTACATCGACGCGACAAGTTCCGCGCCGAACCGATCCTCGTCGACAAGCTCAATGAAAAAGTCGCCGCCGGCAAAGCCACCATACTTTGGGACCACGTGCTCGATGAAGTGCTGGGCGACAAGTCGGGCGTTACGGGCATGCGCGTAAAACACGCCAAGACGAGCGCCACCCTCGACAAGCCGTTGCAAGGAGTTTTCATTGCGATCGGCCATCGGCCGAACACCGAGATTTTTGCGGGCCAGTTGGAGATGAGAAATGGTTACATCATCACGCAAAGCGGGCTTGACGGCGGCGCCACTGCGACCAGTGTGCCTGGCGTATTCGGCGCGGGCGATGTGCAGGATCACGTCTATCGCCAAGCGGTGACCAGCGCTGGTACCGGTTGTATGGCCGCTCTCGATGCGCAGAAATATCTCGAATCGCTCGGCGCGTGACGCGGCTCGCGCGGGCTTCGCTGTGGCGATATGAAAAAACGGCCCGCGCACGCAGCCGCTGACGACGGTGATCTGTTTGCCACATTGTTCGCAGACGTCACGCGCCTGCCCGCCCACGGACGGGTGATACACGCGCGTCCCAACCTCAAGCCGATACCGGTGCAGCGGCTGCGCGATGAGCGCGCTGCGCTCGCCGATAGCTTGAGCGACGCGATCACGTGGGACATCGGGACCGAAACCGGCGAAGAACTGGTTTATCTGCGCAGCGGCATTTCACAGCAGACCGTCAAAAAGCTGCGTCGCGGCCACTGGGTGATCCAGGACGAGCTCGACTTGCACGGACTTACATCGATTGAAGCACGCGCGCTGCTCGTGGAGTTTCTCAACGACTGCAGGCGCAGCGGCGCACGCTGCGTGCGTGTCATACATGGCAAAGGACTGCGCTCGAAAAACCGCGAGCCCATACTCAAAACCAAAGTCGCCAACTGGCTGATCCAGCGCGACGAGGTGCTCGCCTTCTGCCAGGCGCGCCAGGCCGACGGCGGCGGCGGCGCGGTGATAGTGCTGCTCAAAGCAGGTTCTAGGAAATAAAAAAATCGGGCGTTGAGCGGATGCGCGATGCATCCGTCATTGCGAATAGTCCGGCTATTCGTCTGCGGCTTGCGTCGCGCATCTCACCCCGCCAGCATCGCCGCGGCCCCATGGGGTTTTGCATCAGCCTGCTAGATTGCGGCTTCGTTGGTCTCGCCCGTACGGATCCGGATCACCTGATCGACCCGAGTGACGAATATCTTGCCGTCACCAATCTTGCCGGTGCGCGCGGCCTTGACAATAGCATCGACAGCGCGCTCCAGCAGAGTGTCTGGAATCACAACATCGATTTTTACTTTAGGCAGAAAATCGACCACGTATTCTGCGCCGCGGTAGAGCTCAGTATGGCCCTTTTGCCGGCCGAAACCTTTGACTTCCGTCACGGTCAATCCGCTGACTCCAATTTCGGACAACGCTTCGCGCACTTCGTCCAATTTGAAAGGCTTGAATATCGCTTCAATTTTTTTCATCGTAGTCCCTCTGCTCGTCTCGACCGGTCGCATGCCGCAGCCGGTTTCAATGCATAGTATAAGCCACAACCCCATGGGGCCGCCGCGAAGCTTGGCGGGGCGAGATGCGCGATACGAGCCCGTTATTCGAATTGATGGCGGTACTTATTGGTGATCGGATAGCGCCAGTCCTTGCCAAAGCCGCGCGGCGTGATCCGGATCCCGATAGGCGCCTGGCGCCGCTTGTATTCGCTGATACGCAGCAAATCAATTACGCGCTCGATGTCGCCGCGGCTGTGGCCTGCGGCCTCTATTTCGCGCGGACCCTGATTATCTTCGACATATGCTTCCATGATGGCATCGAGCACCGCGTACGGCGGAAGACTATCCTGGTCGGTCTGATCAGGGCGCAGTTCGGCCGAGGGCGGGCGCGTGATAACCCGCTGCGGAACGACCGCTGAGACGCTGTTGCGATAGTTCGCAAGCCGATACACCATCATCTTGCTGATGTCTTTCAATACCGCAAAGCCGCCCGCCATATCGCCGTAGAGTGTCGCATAGCCCGTCCCCATCTCGCTCTTGTTACCGGTGGTGAGCACGATCGAACCGCTTTTGTTCGACATCGCCATCAGCAGCGTGCCGCGTATGCGCGACTGCAGATTTTCTTCCGTAGTGTCGGGCGCAAGGCCCTTGAATTCAGCGCTCAGCGCGGCCAGAAACGCATCGAACACCGGCGTAATCGCGATTTCCGAATAGCGAACGCCGAGCGTTTCGGCCTGCGCGCGCGCATCCTCGCGGCTCATGCTCGCGGTGTACTGCGACGGCAACATGAATGCGCGCACCTTGCCGGCGCCGATCGCGTCGGCCGCAATCGCGAGCGTCAGCGCGGAATCGATGCCGCCGGAGAGTCCCAGCAACACACCCGGGAAGCCGTTCTTGGTCACGTAATCGCGCACCCCGAGGCAGAGCGCATCGTACACGTCAGCTTCCAGCGCGCGCTCGGGCGCTATTTCACCCGGTTGCGGATCACCTTTTTCGATCGTGACGATACCGAGCGCCTCCCGGAACAGCGGCAGTTGATGCGTGATCTCGCCCGCGCGATTGAGCACGAACGACGCGCCGTCGAACACGAGCTCGTCCTGTCCACCCACCATGTTGGCGTAGATCAGCGGCATGCCGTTCTCCGCGACACGCTCGCGCATCACGTCATAGCGCGAATGCTGTTTGCGCAGATGATAGGGCGATGCATTGAGCACCAACAGCACCTGCGCGCCCGCGGCGCGCGCCGCGCGCGGTGCTTGCGCTTTCCACGCGCCGCAGTTATTGCCACCGGCGTCGATTTCCCTGGCGTTCGTACCGGGATTAGCCAGTAGAGGACCCTGCCTGCCCCAGGTATCCTCGCAAATGTTGACGCCGAACTTGATGTCACCCACCTCGAATACGCAAGGGACGTCGTCGGAATCGAAATAACGCTCTTCATCGAACACCGTATAGTTGGGCAGCGCGTGTTTATGATAGGTCGCGATAATTCGGCCATCCTGAATGACTGAAGCCGCGTTGTAGCGCCTGCGGCCGATCTGGCGGGGATAGCCGACGACAACGACGATGCCGCTCACTTGCGCCGCCAGTCGTTGCAGCGCAATGTCGCAGTTGCGATAGAAATCGTCGCGCAACAGCAAATCTTCTGGCGGATATCCACTCAGCGCAAGCTCAGGCGTCACCAGCAGATCGGCAGATTGCGCTCGAGCCCGATCGGCGAATTCGACAATGCGCGCGACGTTGCCGGCGAGATCGCCGACCGTGCAGTTGATTTGAGCGATCGCGATTTTCATTGCACTAATATATCATCTGCCACCTTCGAACTGAACGCGTGGCCGGCGTGTCGATATCATTGACGCCAGACGCGCCGCAATTACACTCATGGTTCAGCGCTGGAGGCACGGCAATCAGTCATTCGTGAATGCGTGATCATCGCAAATGAAAACAATCGAGCCTGTAATCGAAGTGCGCCACTCGATCGCAGCGATTCCGGCACATGACTGGAACCGGCTCGCGGGCGACGATCCGTTCCTGCGTCACGAATTCCTGAATACGCTGCACGAAAGTGGCTGCGCGAGCGCCGATACCGGGTGGGCGCCGCGCTATCTGCTACTGCTTGAACGAGGCGCGCTGGTGGGCGCCATGCCGTTGTATCTGAAATCCCATTCGTACGGAGAATATGTGTTCGATTGGGCGTGGGCGGACGCCTATCGCCGGCACGGTCTGCGTTATTATCCGAAACTGCTCAATGCAATTCCGTTTACCCCGGTCGCGGGTAATCGCCTGCTGGCCGGCACGGATGCGCGGCGCCGGCTGCTGCTCGACGCGGCGCTCGAGCTCGCGCGCGACACCAGGGCTTCATCGCTGCACTGCCTTTTCCCGTCTCCGAGCGAAGCCGCAGAAATGCAGCAGCGCGCGCTGTTGCTGCGCCATGGCGTGCAGTTTCATTGGCTGAATCCGGGATACGCCGATTTCGATGGTTTTCTCGCCACGCTCAATCACAACAAACGCAAAAAGATCAAACAGGAGCGCCGCCGCGTGCGCGAAGCCGGCATCAGCTTTGAATGGATTACCGGCAACGCGATCACCGATGCAGCATGGATCTTTTTCAACCGCTGTTACCGCGAAACCTATCATCAGCATCATTCGACGCCGTATTTGAGTCTCGATTTTTTTCGCGCGATCGGACGGCTAATGCCCGATAACATCGTGCTCGTCGTGGCCTCATGCGACCGCCGTCGGATCGCGGCTTCGCTCAATATTCATAACGGCCGGCGGCTGTGCGGCCGTTACTGGGGAACGCTCGAATACCATCCGGGCCTGCACTTCGAGACCTGTTACTACCAGGTCATCGAATTTTGCATCGCCAACGGCATCGAACGATTCGAAGGCGGCGCGCAGGGAGAACACAAAATTGCGCGCGGATTGCTGCCAGTGGAAACCCGCTCCGCGCACTGGCTCGCTCAACCGCAGTTCGCCGCCGCCATTGAAGAGTTCCTCGAACGCGAAGCGCGCGGCATATCGGTGTACATCGATGAACTCAATGAACGCAGCCCTTTCAAGCACGCGCACACGGTCACGGTGCACGATGCCGATGCCTGAAGCGCGCACGCCGCCCCGAAATCTCGCGATTTCCAAGCGCTGCGCGTTACCGTATAGTGAGGACCTTCACAACCATCTTTGCTCATGAAATTCTGCAGTCAATGCGGCGCGCCGGTCGAGTTGCGCATCCCTCAGGGCGACACACTGCCACGCCACGTATGCGGCGCCTGCCAAACCATCCACTACCAGAATCCGCGCATGATCGTAGGCTGCATTCCGGAGTGGCAAGACAAAATTCTGCTATGCAAGCGCGGGATTGAGCCGCGCTACGGTCTGTGGACGGTGCCCGCCGGTTTCATGGAGAACGGCGAAACCACCTATCAGGGTGCGCTGCGCGAGACCCTCGAGGAAGCAAACGCAAACGTCGAGATCGGGCCCCTTTACTCGCTCTACAATATTCCGCATATCAACCAGGTGTACATCCTGTTT
>DASYSI010000014.1:0-5169 GCA_036003485.1 Burkholderiales bacterium
CAATTTCTCCTCGCCGGGCACCGGCACGCCGAACCACCTTGGCGGCGAATTATTGAAAGCGCTCGCGCACATCGACATCGTGCATGTGCCGTACAAGGGCGGCGGACCGGCGGTGGCCGACCTGCTCGGCGGCCAGGTGACGCTGCTGTGTTTGTCGCTTCCGGCGGTATTGCAGTACGTGAAAGCCGGCAGGATCAGAGCGCTCGGTATTACCACCTTGAAGCGCACCGCTTCCGCGCCGGAAATTCCGACGTTTGCGGAGTCGGGCTTGCCGGACTACGACGTGCCATCGTGGCTCGGCGCTCTGGCCCCGGCCCGCACGCCCCAGGCTATCGTTGGCCGCCTGCACCAGGAATTCGTCAAGGCATTGCAAACATCCGAAGTGAAAGAGGCGCTGCTCGCCGTAGGCGCGGACGCGCTCGGCAACACGCCGGCCGAATTCGACGCGATCATTAGAATGGAACTGAAGAAGTGGGCTAAGCTCGTAAAGGACGCGGGAATCAAAGCCGACTAGTTTCGGAATCGAGATTGTGTTAACAACCTTGCGTGTATTTGATCGGGTCGTCCGTATTTGAAAAGCACGAAGCGTTCTCGTCGCAATTCTGCTCAGTAAGCTCCCAACCGGCGCATCTCTGTTGAGTGCGCTTTTACCTCTGCGCACCCGTCTTCCTCCCTTTGTTGTCGCCCTTTGGCGACAGAAAAGACAAGAAACTCAGTGAATGTAGTCCGATATCCCGCGCAGTTTTAAGCCTGCTACGGACAACGCCGAATGGCTTGGAGCGTTAGAGTGGATAAGGGCTTTTGAACGAGCTCGGTGTCTAAAACTATTTCGAGGAGAAACCAATGAATTCGATATTTAAGAGCGCGCTGGCAGCGGCCGCCATGGCTGTCTGCGCGCAAGCGGTAGCAGAAGTCACTTTTTACGAACGCGAAGGCTTTCAAGGCCGGTCGTTCACCGCGGATAGGCCAGTCGGCAACTTGGAACGTTTTGGCTTCAATGACCGCGCCTCGTCGGCGATCGTTACCGGCGAGCCGTGGGAGGTTTGCGATGATGTCCGGTTCAATGGTCGGTGCACGGTACTGCGCCCGGGACGATATCCATCGCTGACCGCAATGGGTCTGAACAACCGCGTCTCATCGGTGCGGGACGTTAACAGGAATGCGCGCATCGATGACAATCGTTATGCGCCGCCGCCTGTTGCGGACCGCAACTCCGGTGCGGCGCCACAAATCACTTTTTACGAACGCGAGGGCTTTCAAGGCCGGTCATTCACGACGGACAAGCAGGTCGGCAACCTGGATCGCTTTGGCTTCAGTGATCGCGCCTCGTCGGTCGTGGTGATCGGCGATCGGTGGGAGGTCTGCGAAGACACGCGGTTCAACGGCCGATGTGTTGTTTTGCGTCCGGGCCGTTATCCATCGTTGGCTGCGATGACTCTGAACGATCGTATTTCATCCGTGCGCGAGGTCGGCACGAACGCGCGAATCGATGATACTCGTTACCCGCCGCCTCCTGTTGCTGTTTACGACAACCGTCGACGCGACAACGAGCGCTTGTACGAAGCGAACGTCACTTCAGTACGGGCAGTTGTCGCGACTCCCCAGCAGCGATGCTGGGTCGAGCAGCAACCAGTCCAGCAGCGAAGCCAGATCAACGTCCCGGGAGCGATTGTCGGCGCAGTCATCGGCGGCGTCCTTGGTCACCAGGTCGGTAGCGGACGCGGCAACGATGTCGCCACTGTCGGTGGCGCTGCCGCAGGGGCCGCGGTGGGCGCCAACGTTGGTCGTGGACAGCAGGTGCAGACTCAGGACGTCCAGCGTTGCGAGAATGTGCCCAGCCAGGCACGACCCGATTACTGGGATGTTACTTACACTTTCCGCGGCCAGGAGCATCGCATTCAAACCACCAATCCGCCCGGACCTACAGTTACCGTTAATGAGCGGGGTGAGCCCCGCGCCTAGCGTCTGACGCAGCGCACAGAACAAGACGGCCCTTCGGGGCCGTTTTGTTCTACAGCCAACGCTGCATCGAATAGCCGCGAATCAGTGGCCGCTGCATGGCGGCCCTGAAAATTTGCCGTCCCCACTTGAATTCCTTGTAGAGCACGATGAAGCGCCACATGTCGCGCAGCACCTTGGCGCGATCGCGCCAACCGAGTGCCATCAGCGCGGCCGGAAAATCGGCTTCGTGCGGACGGTCGAAAGCGATCTTGAGCGGGTTCCACTGGTCGGACGTGCGGCGCACTTCTGAAGCGATCATGCGGCGGTACATCTCCTGCACGGGTCGGTTGCGCAGGCGCGCTTCCACCACTGCTTCGCCGCAAATCGCGCCGGAGTGCAGCGCACAGCTCATGCCCTCGCCGATCATATTGAGAAAGCCCGCGGCCTGCCCCGTGATCAGCACGTTGCCCGTGCCGAATACGTAGCGGTTGATCAGCGAAGGTCCGAAATTCTCGCCGCAGCCTTCGTCTTCGGAGTGAGAGTGGAGGCGAACACCGTGCCTGTCGGCGAGATAATTCACCACGTTCGCGTGTTTCTCCGCGAAATTGTCGCCGCGCTTGAAACCGACGCCGACGATCTGGCGCCCGTCGCGCGCGTGGCTCCAGGTATAGTGCCCGAGGCCGGGATGAAACCAGAAATGAAAATAATCGGGACTGAGCGGACATTCGATGATGTCGTGAAACTTCTGCCCGACAAAAAACCACGGGATTTGTTTTGGGTAATCGGGGTAGATCGAGCGAATCACGAGCGAGCTCGGCCCATCCGCGCCGATAACCTGGCGCGCGCGGTACGCAAGCGGCGCACCGTTTTTTCTGGCGTTGACGATGACATGGTCGCCGTTATCCTGCAGCCCGACAAACGAAGTCTGATCGTGGATTTCGGCGCCGCTGCGCTTGATTGCCCAGTGATCGGAGTGTTTGCGGTGCAGATGCGGGGTCGTGCCGCCGAAGAAATCCATCGATAGCGATACCATGCTCGGAAAGTGGAAAGTCACGCCGCGGCACGCGGTCGGCTCGTGCAGCGCCTCACGCGGCAGGGGGCCGAAGTTCTCGAGCAGAAAACGATGCCCGCGCGGCGAGAGGATGCCGCTGCAGATTTTGTGGCGCGGCAATTCCTTGCGCTCGAGAACTATCGTTTCGAGCCCGGCGTCGACGAGACGCTTGGCGGCGGCTGCGGCGGACAGGCTGGCACCGACGATGATGACGTCAACTGAACGCATGTGTTCCCTCGCACTGACCTTCATCATCCGCCAAATCCGCCACATGCACCACGGGGCAGTCGACGGCTGATCCGAACGCGGCAGCGTCTTCGAGGCTTTCCACCACGATGCGCGCGATCGCGCGACCGTGCAGGATCCAGCGCGCGTGCGTGCCATCGTCCGGCGCTGTCAGTTCCAGACGCTGCGGCAGGCTGCGCGCCGTCGCTGGAATGGCGATGCGCTGCAGGTCGAGATTGAACGCACACCTGGCCTCGACGCGCAGGCGGTCGTAGTATTTGACCAGCCGTTCGTAATCGGCATGATAGGCGCGCGGCTCGATCACGTACAGGTCGGTCGCGCGCAATCCGCGCCGCACCGCATCGATCCCCGTGAGCGCTTCGCCAAGGGCGGCGATTTTCGTTTGCGGCAGCCACAGCTTGAGATGACGCAGCAACAACCCGTCGGCGACGACGATTGTTTTGAGCCTGCGAAGCGGCGCCAGAAATTGCTCGAGACGCTGTTCCGGTATCGACGCGCCGGTTTCCAGCGCAAGCGCGATGTCCGAGCCATCGTCGTGAGCGACCGCAAGTTTGCCAGCATTACCCAACAGCGCGATCACTCGCGCCAAAGTCCGCGGACAATTGCGCAGCGCCGCTCCCGGCAACAACATGATGCGTGCGGCGGGCTGCGTCGCGGGCGCACGGGCTGCATGCCCGCGCATTTGCTTCTCGAGTGCTTGTATCGCGACCGACTGAGGCAGCTTACGGCGCAGCTCGACGATCATTTCAACCAGATCGATGTGTTCCGGGCACACCGGCTCGCACGCGCCGCACACTGTGCAGCTTTCGATCGACGCAGTGATAGCGGCGATGTCTGCGCCGTGCTGCAAAGCCTTGGCGCGGCCGTGCGGAGTCAGCGCGAAATCGCGGGTCTGACGCCATACCGGGCAGACCAGCAGGCAAAGGTTGCAGCCGCTGCACGCGGCATGATCCTGGCGCGCGCTGCGTGCGTTTGCCGAGAAACTCATCATCTCAAAATATCACGTCACGGTTCAATATCATCGCAGGATCGGCCGCGCGCTTCAGCGCCAGGTGGCGGTCCACCACCGCATCGCCGAAGATGCGCCGGATATAGCCTTTCATCATCCCGCCGAAGCGATAATAGCTCGCACCCAGGTCGATTCCGATATCGTAAATCTCGTTCTTGAACGATTGCAAATGATCGCGGCTGTACACGCGGTCCCGCGTCACCGGTTCAAACTCGCAGCCGTACGCCCAGCCTTCGGCGTCCGGCGGAATGCACGACATTTCATAATGAGCGCGGTGCTCGGGGCGCAGCCTGATGCCGACGCAGTACAGGGTGTAATACGGAAAATACTTGCGGCATACCGCGTTGCCGCGCTCAACCGCCGTGACGAATTTTTCGACTGAGGTTGCGATGTCCGGAATTACCATCTGGCGGCTGCCCCAGAACTTCCAGACCGCGCGCGAAAACACCACCGTGCGGTCGAGCATGACGCCGTCGCGCATGTACTCGGAGCGCCTGAACTCCGGAAAGAGCTCGCGCTTGCGCCGGTAGAGATACCATGCTTGCCGAAGTTTCCACGGGCGCAGCGCGTAATGCGCGAGCGCGCGCAGCGCAAAGCTGAGCTCACCGTGTCCGCGCAGGCGCGGCTGCCAGTTCGCCTGGAACGCCGCTACACGCTCAGGCGAGTCGAAGGCGACCAGCAGATTCACCGCGCAATCCATGATCGTCAGTATTCCCGAATAATCGCTGGCGTCGTTCTTATCGAGCATTTGCAGATCTTCAACCGCGGTGCGCAGCGAGGCGTAATAAAAATAGCGCATCTTGAGCGGTGTGTAGCGGCGTATCTTGAGCGTGGCTTCGGTGATCACGCCGAATTGCCCGTAACCGAGAATCACGCGCTGGAAAAGTTCCGCGTTGTGCGCGTCCGAGCATTCGACGATCTG
>DASYSI010000015.1:0-2837 GCA_036003485.1 Burkholderiales bacterium
GGACGGTCCGCGGAACTTCCAATCGCAGTCGCGTAAGAAGGGACCAGCGAGTCGAACGGATAACCGAGTCTTTGCCACGCACGGTGAATCTCGAGAAATCCTTCGACTTCCACTATGCCGAGGATGCGCTTGTCCTGCGCATTCTTTTGCCGGGTCTTAAAAAGCCATCCATAGACTTGCTGGCGTTCGTCGACGCTCGCCGCAACCGCCTGCGACTGAGTGGAGCCCGGGTGCGCGCGCAGGAAACGAACGAGCCAGAGTTCCAGCGGATGAACGCGCGCGACAAAGCCGCGGTCTGCGAGCGAGAAGCTGTCCGGCGAGTACTTGTCATAGATTGCTTCGAGCGCGTTCGCCGAGGGCTGCCACGACGGCAGGATCGTGCGCATGAATTCGCCGAATTTGTCGACTCCCGAATCGGGGTCGACAAAACGGTAAATCGCGGCAACACGCTGCGGCGTCGGTCGTATGCCCTGCAGCAGCAGTTCCAATGCCTGCTGCGGAGTTTTCCCCTGATACTTGCGGTAGAACCGATAGATAAACTGCTGGCCTTCGCGGTCGGCAAAACGCCCCAGATATTCGCGGCGCTTGGGGTCCGAAATATCTTCCATGATCTTTGCCGTCGATCCGGGAATCTGGAACATGTAGTGGTGCACGATGTCACGCATCAGGCGGATGAACGCGAGGTTGATCGACTCCTGCAAAGCCTCCCATACCGACGGCACTTTGGAGTCATCCTCATGTTTGAAATTCACGAACGTATGCAGACCGCCGCCGGTGAAGAATTTTTCTCCGGGATTCGCCGAGTAGCGCCGGTCCATCGCCGCCTCGAGCATGGTTTTCAGATCCCTGTTCTTGGCTGCGGCCAGATAGTCGATCGCCCAGCGCGTCAGGCGATCCTTCGAGCCAACTTCGACTTTGCGCAGCTTCTCTGCAGGATAGGTGCTGTAACGCTCGTGCAGTCCGGCGATGATCTCGAGATACGTAACCAGCGTCCGCAATTTTGCCGTGGAGCCCAGATCGAGCTTTGCGCCTTCATTGATGTCGAACGGCTGATCGTAGCTGTCGGCCTGAATGCGTACGAGATTCGCGCCCTCGCCGCGCTCGAGCAGCGTGAAACTGTAAATGACGCCCGCGGGGTCGCCTTTGTCCATCATGCGCGCGGCACGCATCCCGGAGGCCTGCAGAAACGCAGGATCCTTAAGTTTCACCAGCACGCGCGTCACGGCTTCCTGCGTCTCGCGGTCCAGCGTGCTATGTGCGGTCAGGTCAAGCCGATCGAGCTTATAAAAGCTCGGAATATCGAGCAGCCCCGCTAAATTTGCCCGAATGGTGTTCGCCGCTTTGCGCTTGACAAATGAAATCGGCGGAGGGGCGGTGGCGCTCGCGCGCGCTTCGAGTTTTGTCTCGAGTGCAGCATCGCGCAGCGTTGGCCCGATCACTCCGGCGTTGGCCAGAAGCCGCAGATAGCTGTCGGTCAATTTCTCGAGCGGCTCGGCATTCGTCCCCAGATAAGAAGAAGGGCGGCGCTGGGCAATCATCAGACTCAATACCTGCTTGTAGGCGAGCGCCCGTTCCTGCAGGTCGTCGCCGCCTGCGCTTCCCTGTAACACTCGATTGACATGGGCAAAGTCGACGCCGTACCACGCCCATAAGCCATCCGCAAGGCCGTTGATCTCGCCGTATCCGGGAGCGGCGGCCAAAGGCACCGAGTTCAGATAGTCGCGGACTATCCTCTGCCGCGTCGCCATTGTCTGCTCGCCGTCCAGATAGGAACGTATCGAGGCCGAACCCATCTGGCGGAACTTTTCGCGCACCGATGAAGTGCGTCCTTCGGGAGAATGGCGAAATTTCTCGATTTGCGTCGCGAGCGTGCTGCCGCCCGGCGAATCCCGCTCGCTGTCGAGTGCGTGAGCGGCGCGGTCCACGACGGCTTTGGCGAGCCGGTCCCATTCGATCGCAGGATTGCGCTTCGGGTTTTCGGTGTCGAGCAGCTCGCGATTCTCGATAAACAGCAGAGTGTTGACGACGACGCGCGGAATGGAATCGAAATCCGGATAAATGCGCTCAGGATAGGACGCGCTGAAAATCGGCTGGTCGTGACAATCGAGCAGGCGCAAACCAGCCTGTGATTTTTCACGATAAACCGGAAACAATCCCAGATCGGTGAGGCGCGCGAAGCGCGACGACACACGTGTCTGCTGCTCGATGTCGTGATCTTTGGCTGCAAGCTTCTGAAGAAATTCCGGAAGCTGGGTGTAGCCCAATCTTTCGTCGGCCGGACCGTACTTTGGAAAACGAATCTCAGAGCTGGGACCCGGTTCGAGCGCAAAGCGCAATTCCGCGGCCAGGTCCGTTAAGTAACGGGCCTGCAGCTCAGAAGTCTGCATTTCCCGATAGATCAGCCAGGCGACCGCCGCGAGCAGCGCAAGCCCCAGCGTCAAAAGCGCGATCTTGTAGGTTGACCGTGGCCGCTTGGAACGCGGCGCTTCTTCTGCTGAATTCTGGTTCTGCACGCGGTGCTAATCGAATAAGGAGCGGGTGCTGGTGCGCGACATCGCGACATATTTTACTCGACTGTAACCTGCGCTGCTGTATTTAGATGATAGCTGCCGCGTCGCTGCCGATTGAGGTAGCATAGCCGCACACGAACCCTGCGCTATGGATCACTATCTCGTCTGGCTGATGGCCGGCTTCGCGCTCGTCATCGCCGAGCTGGTCACCACCACCTTCTACCTGCTGGTGCTCGGCATAGCCGCATTCGCCGGCGCGGGCGTCGCGTATGCCGGCGGCGGATTCGCCGGGCAGGCGATCATTGCGGCACTCGTCGCAGTCGCCGG
>DASYSI010000016.1:0-1851 GCA_036003485.1 Burkholderiales bacterium
CAAAGGCCGTCTCAACAGCTTGCCGGATATTCCGCCTATGTCGGAAACATTGCCGGGCTTCGAAGCCTATGAATGGAACGGGGTCTTCGTGCCGCATGGCACGCCCGTGCCGATCGTGCAGAAGCTCAACGCCGGTATCAACGACACGTTGCGTTCCGCGTTCGTGCAGGAGCGGTTCGGCCAGCTCAACATCGATACGCGCACCACCACGCCGGAAGAATTCCGCAGTTTCGTGCAGGACCAGATGAAGCTGTGGAGCAAGGTGGTGAAGGACGCCAATATCCGCCTTGGTTAGGCTCTGTCATTCCGGGGCACGCGCCATAGTGCGTCGAAGCCGCGCGTAAACGCGCTTGATGACGCGTGAACCCGGAATGACGAGTAAAAGGATTAAATGGACCCTCCCAAAGAACCGCCGCGCATTGCCGGCCCGGTGGCGCATCCGCGCAAGCCGCTGGTGCCGCCGCCAGCGGGCGCCTGGGATGCACACGCGCATATCTTCGGCCCTGCCGACAAATTCCCTTACACGCCCGGACGCGGCTACACGCCGCCGGATGCGCCGGTCGAGCGCTATATTGCGCTGCTCGATCATCTCGGCTTCGCGCATGGCCTGCTGGTGCAAGGCAACGCGCATGGCTACGACAACCGCGTGCTGCTCGACGCGCTGGCGCGCTATCCGCAGCGGCTGCGCGGCGTTGCCATCACCGATACGCAGATCGCGCCGGAGACGTTGCGCGACTGGCACAAAGTGGGGATGCGGGGCCTGCGCTTTCACCTGTTCTCGGACGCCGGCAAGCCCGGCTACGTGCGTGGCGTTGGGCTCGACGTGTTCGAGGTCTTTCGCCCGGTGATGCGCGAGCTGGGCTGGGCGATGCAGATCTTTTGCGACTGGCGGCTGATGACGGAACTGGCCGCGATCTTGCGTGGGATCTCGCGCGAGATGCCGGTGATCGTTGATCACATGTTGCACATACCCGCTGAGCGCGGCGTCGGTGACGGCAATTTCCAGGCGCTGCTGCGCCTGGTGGGCGAGGGGAGCGTGCACGTGAAAGTGTCGGCGCCGTACCGGCTATCGGCGCAATTTCCCGATTATCCGGACGCGCGACCATTTCATGATGCTCTCCTGCGCGCCAATCCCGAGCGGCTACTGTGGGGCACCGACTGGCCGCATCCATCAATTCCGGGCGAGATCATGCCTGATGATGGGTATTTGCTCGATTTGTTTGATGCGTGGACGCCGGATGCGGCGATACGACGGCGTATCCTGGTGGAGACACCGGCGCGGTTGTTCGGGATTTAGTCAGCCGCTGCAAGGCCGGTCGGTGACGGGGGTTTTGGTCACCAGCGGTGCAATTCGTTCCGCGATAGAAGGTCTGAAATCGCCCAGACGCAGATAGCCGCGTTCATGAAGCTCCCGAACGAGGCGTTCAATACGACCGTCATCGGGCGTCGACCATTGCTGCGTAATGTAGTCGCGGCCTATCTGGCCCCAGCGCTTCGGATAGCTTTCCTCCTCGTTGCCCCGCTGCTCGAAATAGTGGGAGATCGCGCGCACGTTTTTTTCACGACCGACTGGATCGCAGAAGGTGCTCCAGGCCTGGTCGAGGCCGCGGAGCGCGGCCTTGCGCGCGAGATCGCGGCCATTTTGCAAAAGAGGCTCGTGAGCGTTCCATGGCGGGACGCCGCCGTTCGGGCGCTCCTCCACGTACGGCACAGGATCGGGTGCGAATCTCATGCGCGGCTTGGTGAAATCCCAGGCCACCAGAATCCCGATCAGCACCAGCGCAGGAATGACGTAACTGCGCAGAAACCGGTTCATACTGCTATTTAGCGCAGGCATTTTGCTCAGGCTTT
>DASYSI010000017.1:0-11687 GCA_036003485.1 Burkholderiales bacterium
CAGCAGCTTGAACTCGGCACCTGTCATTGGACCGCGATATGTCCCACCTCGATCACCTTCGCGTACTTCGCGACTTCGTGCTTGAACATCTCGGTGAGCTCCTCTGGCGTACTGCCAACGGGCTGACCGCCTTCCTTGGCCATGAATTCCTGCACATCGGGCGCTTGCAGAGCTTTCAGGATCTCGGAGTGAAGCTTGACGATAATGGGTTTGGGCGTTCCTGCCGGTACGAACATCGCGTACCAATTATCGACATCGAAACCCGGGTAGATTGTAGTCATCGTCGGCAAAGCCGGATAGGCTTTAGCCGGTTTCGCGGTGGTCACCGCGAGCGCCTTGACCCTGCCGGTTTTTATGAGCGGCGCCGCGGCAAGCGCCGTTGCAAACTCAAAATCCACTTCGCCGCTGATCAAGGCGGTCATGGCCGGCCCACCCCCCTTGTACGGCACATTCGTCACGTTGGCGCCTGTGAATTGCTTGAACATTTCAACCGCCAGATAACTGGTGGTGCCCGCGCCATTGGAACCGGCGTTGAGCTTGCCGGTTTTTTTTGCGAGCGCAATGAGTTCCTTCACCGACTTCGCCGGCACGCTCGGATGCATCGACAATACCAGCGGCACCGAAGAAATCCAGCACACCGGCGCCAAGTCCTTGAGCGGATCAAAGGTAATTGTCTTCTTGTACAGCGTGACGTTGACCGAAAGCGACGCCGTGGTGAACAAAATCGTATAACCGTCAGGCGGCGATTTGACTGCCAGCTCGGCGCCGATCAAGCCCGCCGCTCCGGCGCGATTGTCGACGACGAACGTCTGTCCCATGCTTTCATAAAACTTCTTGCCGAGCAGCCGTCCCTGAATGTCGGTACCGCCGCCCGGACCGAAGGGCACGATGATGCGCACCGGCTTTTCGGGCCAGCTTTGCGCGTGGCCCGCACCGGACATGCTCAACGTAACGACTGGCAGCAACACGACTGCAAAACGCATCGGTGAGGCGAAGCTCATGATTTGTCTCCTTGGTAAACCGGCTGTGGCTGCGCGAAAAACGAATGCAGGATGTGATATACCGTGAGGTAGTTGATCTGCTGGAAGCTCGCGTGCGAGATGCCCGGCATCACTGCGAACTGCTTGTCGGGATTCGGCAAATGCTTGAAAAACTCAATCAGATCGTCGAAACCCGCAATGCCGTCGAATTCGCCGCGCATGATGAGCGTCGGCACCGTGATCTTCTCCGGATACACCACGGGCAGCTTCGAGCACATGTCGACGTAGGTGCCGGTCGGCACCGAGTCGTCGAGCGCGAGCACCGCATCGGCGAACACCTCGACCACATTTGCGTCGGCGGTGCCAGGATGGTCGCGATTGAAAACACTGCGCAGAAAATCGCGGTCGATCGGACGCCGGTTTATTTTTAGGAACTGCGGCAGTTTCTTGCGCCGCTCTTCGAGCGTCGGGCTGCCTTCGCCGGTCCACACAAAGGCGTCGAGCGCAAGCCGCGCGACGCGCTCGGGATGGCGCTGCGCGAACATCGCCGCGCGCAGCGCGCCTGACGAAATGCCGTAGACCAGAAAATTCTTTACGCCGCGCGTTCGCATGATGTAGTCGGACGCGGCCGCGGTGTCGTCGGCGCCGTTGGCGATGTCGCAATTAATGGCGCGCGTCTTATCGGAGCGGCCGTAGCCTTCCATGTCGAAACACCACGTGTCGTAACCGCGCTCGGCGAAGTAGTCCATTGCCGATGAATACGGCCGTCCCGGCACCTGCAGATCGAAAGTCGGCTGCGATGCCATCGATGAGCCATGCACGAACAACACGGTGCCGAGCGCGCGGGAAGTCAGTGCGCGCTTCTCCCACAGGAATAGTTTGACCTCGCCTTTCTTAGTCCAATGTTCGTGTCCGGAGATGACCGCCTGCGCGCGTTGGGTATTCATCATGATCCTCGAAAAAACTGAACGCGGAATGGTGAAAAGCGCGTTAGTCTATTGCACGCCGCGATAGAGCGTCAATCCGTCCCTCCCAGTTGCGGAAAACTTTGGCGCACGGCGTTATAGCCCGTGCCGCCGTATAATCGCGTTAGAGAGGACCCCTTCGTGGATTTCAAAATTAGCGACGAACAGCGCGAGTTCGTCAGCGTCGTGCGCAAAGCGTGTCAGAAAGAATTCGCGCCGCGCGCGGTCAAGTACCTCGACGGCACCTGGCCCGCTGATAACATGCGCCGGCTCGCCGAAATCGGCGTGCTCGGCATGGCGGTGCCGGAGGAATACGGCGGTTCGGGCCTCGGAATTCTCGATACGGTGCTGGTGCTCGAGGAAATCGGCAAGGTGTGCTATGTGACCGCGATGGCAGTGCTCGGTGAAGTCGGCGTGCAGTGCCGCATCATCAACACTTACGCACCCGAGTCAATCAAACGCAAAATACTGCCGCGCGTAGCCACCGGCGAGGCCATCCTCGCGATTTGCATGACCGAGCCCAACGCCGGCACGGACGTTCCCAACTACACCACCAACACCGCCGTCAACGGCGATCGCGTCACCGTCAACGGCCGCAAAACCCTGATCAGCCGGGCCGATCTCGCCGAAATGTTCGTGGTCTTTACGCGCGTCGACAGCGTTCCGGGCGCAGCAGGGATCGGCTGCGTGCTGATACCGGGGGGCACCAGGGGTCTTGTTGCCGAGGCCAAGTACCACACCATGGGCGGCGAGTATTTAAGCGAAGTGCAGTTCAACGATATCGAGCTGCCGCTCGAGAATCTGGTCATCCGCGACCACGGGCTCAAGCGTCTGATGAGCGCGTTTAATACTCAGCGTTGCCTTAATCCGGCGATCTGTCTGGGTCTCTCCGAAGGCGCGCTCGAAGCATCGCTCCAGTACCTGCGCGATCGATCGGCATTTGGACATCCGATCGGAGACTTTCAGGGCATGCGCTGGAAAGCCGCAGACATGTATATCCAGATCGAAGCGGCGCGCGGACTGCTGTACCGCGCGGCAGTGAGCGGCGCGCAATTCCCCGATGCGATGCTCTCGGCAATGGCGAAAATTTACTGCAACGAAATGAGCATCCGCGTGACCTCGGAAGCGATCCAGATCCACGGCGGCTACGGCTTCACCGACGAATACGCGGTGTCGCGTTTTTTCCGCGGAACGCGCTACGGCAGCCTGGGCGGCGGCACCACCGAGACGCTGCGCAATCTGGTGGGGAAAAAACTGATCGAGGAAATGGACCTTGCAACAGGCGTGCTGGGGCTGGGTTTTTTCTGAACGATGGTTAGCTATCAGGCATTAGTTATCAGCAAAAGCAGGTCGGCCAACGCTGCCGGTACAAGCTGACCGCTAAATGCTGACCGTCGACCTTTAATACACCGGCTTAGGCCGCAAATAGCTCTCGCGATCGATCGATTGCACGCCGAGTTTTTTGACTTCAGTACCTTTGAGCACGTCGAGCATCACTTCGGCGCCGGCGTCACCGGTCGCCCACAGTTTGCGATAGAACTCTGCCTGACTTTGCACCTGCTCCCCGCGTATGCCGACGATAATATCCCCGCTCACGAGGCCTGCCTTGTCAGCCGGGCTTTCGGGCGACACGCGCGTCACGATCAGTTTGCCCTGCAGATCCTGCGTGTTGATCCCGAGCCAGGGCCGCGCCTTGGATGAGGCTTTGCCTTGCGCAATCAGGTCGCCCAGTATCGGCTTCAATAAATCGATAGGCACAAACATATTGCCTGGAATCTGCGCACGGCCGCCAACCGCATCGCCAACGACGAGCGAGCCGACTCCCATCAGCTTGCCTTCCTTATTGATCAGTGCAGCGCCCTGCCAGTTGACCGTCGCAGGCGCAGTGAAAATCGCCTCGTCGAGCAAATACTCCCAATAACCGGTAAACGGACGGCGCGACACCACAAATGCTGGTGCGACGCCATCGAAACCGACGATCAGCACCGGCTCGGTGTCCGCCAGCTTGGAGGAATCGCCGAGCGCGATCGGCCGGATCGGCGGCGCCTTGACAGCGCGCAACAGGCCAAACCCGGTGGGAAAATCGTAGGCAATGACGCTTGCCGGCAGCGATCGGCCATCGGAGGTGGCGATCTCGACGGACTCGGCCTCTTGAATCAGGTAGCCGATGGTGAGTATCAGGCCGCTCGAATCGATCACGATGCCGGTGCCTTCGCGCTCGGGTCCGAGTGATCTGTTGCTGCGCGCGTCGGGAACGGCTTTGGTGTGGATTCTGACGACGGAAAAAGCATCGACCGTCAGCGGCTCGCGGTTGCCACCACGCGGCGCATCGGCCGCGCCTGCCGCCAATGTCGTTAGTGCCGCCAACAATAGAGATGCGCTCGCCAGCAACTTCGAAGCGGCCAGCGGCAGCGCGGCGAACCGGGCCACCGCTAAAAAGATCGACATGTTTGCCTCCTGCGCCGCGAGTGGAACATCAATGACTGCATCGTGGAATAATATGCCTTGGGCAACGCTTCGGCAATCGTGCAGAACATGCGAGAATCCACGAATCTCGCGCAGAACAAAAGCATCATGGCCACATCGAAACCGCGAGTCTGTAAAACAAGTCCTATTCGCGCGTAGTCTTTTTGCCTACACGCGGGGCGGCAGAGGATAGTTTGATCCCGCACAGATTGCCAATACAACCCGAGGAAATCTGCATGAAAGCGTGGGTGCTTGCCGCCATGGTGCTCCCGGCATCACTGCCAGCATTCGCGGCAGACTACCCGGCCAAAGCAGTTCGGATGATTGTGCCGTTCCCGCCCGGCGGGCCCAACGACATACTCGGCCGCGTAGTCGCGCAAAAGCTGAGCGAGCAACTCGGACAGCAGGTCGTGATCGACAATCGTGGCGGCGCCGGCGGCATTATCGGCGCGGAGCTCGCCGCGCGCGCGGTCGCGGACGGCTATACATTGCTCTTTGGCGGCACCGCTTCGCTTGCCATCAATCCCAGCCTGCACAGGAAGTTGCCGTACGATCCGCTGCGCGACTTCGCCGCCGTAAGTCTGGTGGGAACCGCGCCTAGCCTGCTTACCGTCCATCCCTCGCTGCCGGTGAAAAACGTGAAAGATCTGATCGACCTCGCCAAGGCGAAGCCGGGGCAGCTCAATTTCGTTTCCGCGGGCGTCGGGACACCACCGCATTTGGCCGGCGAGCTGTTTAAAAACATGACCGGGATCGACATGGTGCACGTGCCGTACAAGGGAGGCGGGCCCGCGCTGACCGATCTGCTTGCGGGCCAGGTCGGAATTTATTTTTCAGGCATCTCATCGGTGCTGCCGTACGTCAGGGAAGGACGGCTGCGCGGTCTCGCGGTCACCAGCGCGAAGCGCACCGCGGTCATGCCCGAAACGCCAACCATCGCCGAATCGGGCCTCCCGGGTTACGAAGTCGGCAACTGGTATGCAATCGTCGCGCCGGCTGCGACACCCATGACCGTCGTCACGCAACTGAATCGCGAAATTGTTCGGGCACTCACAGTGCCCGGCGTCAAAAAGCGCTTTCTCGAGCTTGCCGCCGATCCGGTCGGCAGCACGCCCGGGGAACTCACAGCTTATAATCGCAGCGAAATCGCGAAATGGGCAAATGTCATCAAGTCGGCCGGCATCAAGCCGGAATAATTCAACGGCGCGGACCGGGGCCTGCGAAGAAAAATAAATTGTCATTTTTTTGGGAGTTACTAACGTGGAGCTGGGACTAAAAAACAAAGTTGCGGTTGTCACAGGAAGCACCGATGGCATCGGCAAGGCCACTGCATTCAAGTTTGCGCAGGAAGGTGCAAAAGTCGCGCTCTGCGCGCGCCACGCTGATATGGTCGCCAAGACAGTCGATGAGCTGAAACGCGCCGGTGGCGATGCGTTCGGCATGGCAGCGGACATCGGCAAAGCCTCCGACATCGAAAAATTCATCAATGCCGTCGTCGCACACTTCGGGCGGCTCGACATTCTGGTCAATAACGCCGGCACCTCAAAGCGGAGCAAATTTCTCGAGCTCGATGATGCCGCGTGGAGTGCGGATCTCGAACTCAAAGTATTCGGCGCAATCCGCTGCACGCGGCTCGCGGTTCCGCACATGCGCAGACAAGGGGGCGGCCGCATCATCAACGTCACGAATATAGGCGCCAAACAACCGGGCGCCGAATCGATGCCGACCACGCTTTCGCGCGCCGCGGGGTTGGCGTTTACCAAAGCATTGTCGAAGGAATACGCGCCGGAGAAAATTCTCGTCAATACCGTCTGCATCGGCAAGATCAAGTCAGGGCAGCACGAGCGAGCACGCGCGCGCGCCGGCCTGAGCGCCGAAGAATACTATACGAAGGCGGGGAAAGAGATCCCGCTCGGGCGTGTCGGCGAGGCTGAAGAAGCCGCCAACGCAATCGTATTCCTGGCATCGGACGCGGCAAGCTATGTGACTGGCACCAGCATCAATCTCGACGGCGGAATTTCCGGGGTGCTTTAGCAGGCTGATGCAGAACCCGCTGGGAGCTGCGTCCGCCCGCCCCAACCATCGGTAAACGAGTTAGGACGAGTGTCCCGATTGGTGCTAAGGTATTGTCAAATGACTTCCCGTCAAGAGATACGACCATGACGACGCTTCGGTGCGCCGGCTGCAGAAGACCACTTCCTCCTTTTGTACCAGAGTTCGGCAATAACAGGATGACGACGAAATGCCCGACATGCGGCGCAATCAACAAGGTCGAGCCCGACATGGCTGACCATGTCACCACGATCACCTATCAAATCGTTGGGACGGTGGATCCCGCCGACTCGGATAAAAAATAAGCGGGCCCACATTGGAGTTGGTGCTGGTGAGAGGAGTCGAACCTCCGACCTACTGATTACGAATCAGTTGCTCTACCAGCTGAGCTACACCAGCGCCGGCGAAAAGATGGGTATTGTATCAGGCGCGAGCCGAGCGGATGCGAACGATGATATCGATGCCTGCTTTCCTCATGCCGCGCGGGAGCGGCGGCAGCCTCGTGACTCGAATATTGCGCGCATCGATGTCCGTCAGCTCGCCGGTATCGATATTGTAGAAATGATGATGCGGATCGGGGTTTGGGTCGTAGAACACCTTGCTTGGATCGACGATAACCTCGCGAACGAGCTTCTTTTCCACAAATAATCTGAGCGTGTTGTAGACCGTTGCCTTCGATGTCTCCGAAGCGCGGCCATTGACCCGGGCTAGAATCTGGTCGGCAGACAAATGCTCGCCGTGCGAGAAAATCGCATGGGCGATCTCGATGCGCTGATGGGTCGGGTTAATTCCATGACCGCGCAGCGCGTCGGCCAGGCCATCCCGTTTATATTTATTTTGAAACATGGCCTTAATTTTAAGCCAGCGTTTGGACTCTGTCTAATTCGAGGGCTGTCCGCGGCGCGTCGATGCTTAAGCGCATTGACCGGCTGCTGCGCCGGGCGGGTCGCGATTTTCCATCCAGCGCGCACACGCCGCAATGACTTTCGTCACGATCGACGGACGCTGCGCGGTCGCAACGTGACTGATCTCACAGAGTTGGCAGCGTTCGCGTGGCTTCGGGCCCCTATGCCAAAATCATGCCACTGCATAATTGCAAGCAGTAGAAAATCCTTAACTTTTAAGCACATGAGAAGCACGAGCGCGTGTAATGCCCCGTTCGTTCCAATGGACCGACCGCTCATCGGCTTTGCGTGGAATTGCCAACCCGGCCTAATTAAGATGTCTCAAGATAAGAAAGGAGTAATCACATGCGTCGCAAATTGGGCTTTACTTTGATCGAAGTGATGATCGCCGTGGTGATAATCGCTATCCTGACGGCAATCGCGTACCCGTCATATCTGGATTACATCCGGCGCAGCCAACGTGCGCAGGGACAGCAGTTCCTGTTGGACCTCGCGCAACGCCAGGAGCAGTATCTGCTCGATAACCGTGCTTACGCGACTTCGATTAGCACCGTTGCGGGTGCGGGTGTACTTGTCATGGCGGTTCCGCCTGATGTTGCGGCGAAGTATCAGGCCCCCGTATTTACAGTGACGGCAGGTCCGCCGCCCGCGTTCAGAGTAGCGATGTCCCCCATCACCACCGGCAGTTTGGCGGGCGACGGCACGCTGTTCATCGACAGCACGCAACAGCGCTGGCGTGCGGTCAGTCCCACCGATACGGCCTATAGCTCAACCGACTGCCGCTGGGAAGAAACGCGGTGTAAGCCTTCGTAGCTTGCGCCATGCCGCGCTGTCGTGCGGCTTGCGGCTTCACGCTGATCGAACTGATGAGCGTCGCTGCCGTCGCCGCAATCCTGATTGCCGTCGGAGCGCCACCGCTCGGCGAATTCTTGGCCGACCAACGCGTGCGCTCGACGGCTTCCGATATCGCGGCCGAGATTGCGTTCGCACGCGCGAAAGCAATCGAAAACAGCCGCCGCGCGTACATCGAAAGGATCGACGGAGAGTGGCGCAATGGCTGGCGCGTTTACGTCGACCTTAACAACAGCGGCGGTTTCGACGCCGGAGAGGAATTGAAGCGTTTCGAGGGTTTTGCGAAGACGGGCACGCTGTACGTGTGCAGTACGGTCGCGGACTTTGGAGCCCATCTGATCTTCCGCCCGGACGGCCGTGTGGTGCGCGCGGCGGGAACGCCATCCACTGCCAGCGACGGCATTTATGTCGTCGATACCCTGGGTGGCGGGCCTGTTGCCAAAAACAAAATTCGCGCGCTGCTGTTCGGCCTGTCGGGACGCGTGACGGTGGTGAAATTGAACGGCACGACGCCACCATGCTGATACGCGGTTTCACATTGATCGAGGTGCTCGTGACATTGGTGATACTGATGTTCGGCCTGCTTGGCATCGCAGGCTTGATGGCGAAAGGCCAGCGTGCTTCGTTCGAAGCCTTTCAGCGCCAGCAAGCGCTTTCACTTGCCAATGACATGGCCGAGCGGCAGCGCGCGAATCGCACGCAGGCAACCGTCTACCGCGACGGTGCACGCGTTGGCAGCCCCCTCGGGCTTAACGCAAAACATTCCCTGCTGGGAAATTCGATTATCGATTGCGGCGCGCCTTCAATCCGCTGCAGTCCGGCGGACCTGGCGGCATACGATCTTGCCCAATGGGACGGGCTGCTGTTCGGATACACCGAAACCGCCAACGCCGCCCGCGTCGGCGGCATCGCCAACGCACTCGGTTGTATCGAAGAAATCGCAAATACGATAGCCGTATGCGCGCCTGCGTCCGCACCGGCGGCGACCCTTTACACCCGTACCAATCGAATCAGCGTCGCGTGGCAGGGACATGACGATACCGGGGTCTTGGCAGCGGCGCCGAGTACCTGCGGCAGCGGACGCTACGGAGCAGGCGACGGTTGGCGCCGCATCGTTGCGCTCGACGTACTGTTACAGGTTCAATGTCCATGACCGCGATGAGTCCATACTCGTTCACTGCGCGTAAAGCGCGCAGTCTGGCACCGCACGGCCTTTCGCTCGTTGAATTGACGGTCGGTCTTGCCATCGGCCTGGTTTTGACGCTCGGACTCTTCACGTTGATCAGCAACCAGTCATTGGCATTCAAGGTCCAAAACGATTTTGCGCGCATGCAGGAAAATGGTGCCACGGCGCTGCGTTACATCGGCGATTCGGTGCGCATAGCAGGGTTCTATGGCTATACGGTGGAGCCTGGCAACGTCAACACGACGATCGGCGGGATCGCGATGCGCGCCGGGCCCACTGACGATTGCGGCTCGGCCGCCAATCAGCCGACAACCAACTGGGCGCTCGATATCGGCAAGCCCGTATACGGTTTCACCGGCGTGCGCGCGGCCGCGGTAAATGCTCGATTACCGTGCATCCTTGCCGCAAATTTTCTGGATGTACCTCCAAACGGTCAGCAGCTTCTGATCACGCGCTCCGCGGGCGGATACCGCGTTCCAGATGCCGCGCCTGTGGGTGATCTGACGGCCGATCTCGCGGCGCAGCCCAATTACCGGACAACGGTGTATTTGCAGGGAGATCCCAACGCTGGGCTACTGTTCTACGGCCGCGATTTCGCTGCACTCAAAGCCGCCGCGAGCACGCGCGTGCTGCCGAACGGCAATGACATCGATATCTTCGAGTATCGCGCGCACGTGTATTACCTGCGCCCGTGCAGCCGGCCCGCCGGTGGCGGAGCGAATTGCACCGGCGCGGACGACGATGCGGGCCAGCCAATCCCAACGTTGGTCAGACAGGAACTGATCGGCAGCGCGACTGGCCCGAGGATGACTGAAGTCCCGCTGGTGGAGGGCGTCGAGCGTATCGACCTTCGCTTCGGCATTGATTCCACCAACGATGGTGTCGCCGACAACTTTACCGCGACCCCCGTCTCGGCGGCTGACTGGGCCAACGTCGTCGCCGTCAAAGTATCGGTACTCGTGCGCTCGCCCACTCTCTCGGCCCAGCACGATGACAGCGTCAAATCATACGATCTCGACGGCGACGGGAAGCCCGATTATCAATGCACTGACTTTCTCGCCACCAATCCGAACGCCTGTCAATATAAACGCAAGGTTTTCTCGCAGACATTCCAGTTGCGCAACATCGCTCAGCGCAGAGGCGCATGACGACCTTGGCCACGAAATCGGGATACTGCCAGCGCGGAGCAGTCTTGATCGTGAGCTTGATCATGCTCGTGGTCATGACGCTGTTCGTGATTTCGATGCTCAAGACCTCGATCGTCGAGCTCAAGATCGGCGGATCGAGCCAGGTTGCGGCGCTCAATTTCTCGAACGCCGAGATTGCCATAGACAATTTTGTCAGCCGTAATAATGGCCGCTTCGCGCCGCGCTTTCTCACGCTGCCGCCGTTAGGCGCCGGTTGTGACACGAATACGACGGGACCTGGCCCCTGCAACGAACTTCCACCGGGTCTCCAACCGGGAAGCGCCGTGCGCGTGGTTGCGTCTCAGATCAACTGCGGCACAGCCGTAAATTATCGCGACAACATGGGCGCCGGCGCATTGCAGGCGGTGCAATTTGATCTGCGCGCCGAAGCCACCACGACGCTTGGCGGAAGGATGATTCTGCATCAAGGTATTCAGACCCTAGCCGCGCCTGGGTCTTGCTGAGGCGATCGCAGCCGCATTAAGCCTGCAAAGCAGTCCAGCGTGAATAAACGGCAATTCGACAAAAAAATCATCGCATGGTCGCTCATCGCCGCGATATTGAATCCTGCGGCGGTCTTGCCTGCTTACGGCCGCGACTCCGATATCTACCTCAGTCCGGATCCCGCTGCAGTGGCTGCCACAGTGCCGATCTCGGTTTTAAACCGCGCGCAAAACGCAACCGATATTTATCTGGCGTTCTTTCAGCCTGGGCCCTCGTCTGCATCGCTCGGAACAGTCAAGAAGTTTAATCTGAGCACCGATCCAACCGATTGCGGCGGCACCAACAAGACGCCGTGCTTGATCGGACAGACGGTACTCACGAAATCACCTCCGAATCCATCGCCGGTGAAAAACATCGAGAATGTCACGGGTGACTCTATCACCCGCACCCAATCGATTGTCATCGATCCCAACGCGTCGAGTTTGTGGGCGCCACCTTCAATCACGGACGGAGGCCGTCCGGATCAGGGCGGCACCGGTTACCAATTGATCAATACTGCCGGGTACGATCCATCCACGCGCAACCTATACACATTCATATCGGGAACATCGAGCACGGTGGATCTGACGGCGGAATCGAACGCGGTGAGG
>DASYSI010000018.1:0-3543 GCA_036003485.1 Burkholderiales bacterium
ATAACTGCTAAATTTAATACGATCGCGAGGCAAACTATGTCGGTGACTGCGCAAAAGCTTGCGACACCGTTGAACCAGCTGACTGCGGCAGAAATCGTGTCGGCAATTGTCGGTGGCAAGACCACCTGTGAAGCAGTGGCGCGTGCGTGCCTCGACCATATCGCCACGCGCGAGCCGCAGGTCCAGGCGTGGCAGTATCTCAATCCCGCGCAAGTGATCGCACAGGCACGCGCGCTCGACAAGAGCGGCAGGCGCGGCCCTCTTATCGGCGTGCCATTCGGCGTCAAGGACATCATCGACACGTGCGATATGCCAACCGAATACGGCTCGCCGATTTACAAAAGCCATCAGCCTGATAATGACGCCGCGTGTGTCGCGCTCGGCCGCAAGGCCGGCGGCGTTTTGATGGGCAAGACGGTCACTACCGAGTTTGCCAATCTGACTCCGGGTAAGACGCGTAACCCCTTCGACCCGGCGCGCACGCCCGGCGGCTCATCGAGCGGCTCGGCGGCGGCGGTGGGCGATTACATGGTGCCGATCGCGTTGGGAACCCAGACCACCGGCTCGACGATACGGCCTGCTTCGTTCTGCGGTGCATTCGCTTATCGCCCAACGTACGCGGATCTGCGCTGCTCGGGTGTCAGAGAAGCGGCGGGGTCGCTCGACACGCTGGGGCTGATCGCGCGCTCGATCGAGGATATCGCGCTCTATCGCGATGTGCTGCTCGGAATCGAGCCGCAGCCGTTACCAGCAGACAGCGGAGTACCGCGGATCGGCTTCTGCCGCACGCATCTTTGGACAATTTTGGAGCCGTATACGCAGCGATTGCTCGAAGATGCGGCACGCAAGCTCGCGCGGGCGGGCGCGAAGGTCGTTGATGTAACGCTGCCACCTGAGTTCGAGCATATCGAGGACGCGCACCGCTGGATTTCGAGTTTCGAGTTCGCGCGCAATTTCACCTGGGAGATCGAGAACCATTGGGAGAAAATCGGCGAGAAGATAAGAAACGGGCGCATCAAGGATGGTTTGTCGTGCAGCTTCGAGCATTATCGCGAGGCGCGCGACTTCGCCGAAAAATGCCGCGGCGAGTTCGCTGACGTGTTCGGAGACTGCGATGTGCTGCTCGCGCCGACTGCCACAGGCGAAGCGCCGATTGGATTGGATTCGACAGGCAATGTGCGCCCGTCTGCACTCTGGACCACGATGCACGTGCCGGTGGTGACCCTCCCGGTATTCAAAGGCCCGAATGGCCTGCCGATCGGCGCTCAGCTCATTGCAAGACGCAACGACGACCGTAAGTTGTTCGCCGCGGGGCGCTGGATATACCGGCAGCTGGTGTAGGGGACGCGCAATCATCCTTTCAGCCCTAGGCTCGAAGCGGCGCAGGGGATTTTGCGAAGAAGCCTGACTGTTTCTGATAACACACGAGCGGAAGAATGTCGTGAACGGAAAATATCGGGTTTCGAGTTATTGGTTGATCGCAGCACTCGCGGCTTATCCCGCCCTTACGTTCGCGCAGGATTACCCAAGCAAACCGATCAGATACATCATTCCCTCAGCCGCAGGCGGCGGCGCCGACATCCTGGGGCGTATCGTCGCGCCGAAGCTTACGGAACGGCTCGGTCAGCAAGTGGTGATCGACAATCGGCCCGGCGCCGGCACCATCATCGGGTCCGATATCGTTGCCAAAGCCGCGCCAGATGGATACACCATAATGACTGTGTTCATGGCGCATGGCGCCAATCCGTATCTCCATAAAAAACTGCCGTATGACACCGTGAAGGACTTCGCACCCGTTACGCTCATGGCAACGGTGCCGAGCCTGCTCGTCATCTATCCCGGCGTGCCGGCGCGGTCAGTGACCGAATTCATCGCATTAGCGAAGGCGAAACCTGGCCAGCTTAATTACGGTACGGCAGGCATCGGCACCGCCAACCATCTCACGATGGAGTTGTTCAAGATGTCTACCGGAACTGACATCGTTCACGTCCCGTACAAGGGTGGCCTGCCGCCGGATCTCCTTGCCGGTCAGCTCCAAGCGATGTTTATCACCCTTCCACCGTCGCTGCCGCATGTCAAAGCGGGCAGGCTGGTCGCGCTCGGCATTAGCAGCAACAAGCGCGCGACTGTTTTACCGGATGTTCCCACCATAGCCGAAGCCGGCGTGGCCGGCTTCGAGGTTTATGATTGGCAGGGAGTGGTCGTGCCGGCCGGCACACCCACGGCGATCATTGCCCGCCTGCACCGCGAAATCGTCGGCGTGCTCGAACTGGCAGAGGTGCGTGAGCGCATCTCGGGCCTAGGCGCCGATGTCGTCGCGAGCACGCCTGCGGAATTCGCGGAGCACATCCGCAAAGAGCTGCTGCGCTGGCAAAAGGTGATCAAACAAGCCGGCATTCGCGCCGACTGAACAGCCCGTGCGCGTTCGCGCTGATTGCGTCATTGGCAAAGGAGGGCACAACCATGCGGAAACATTTGCCGCTATTATTTTTAATTCCGGTGGTGGTCTTGGCTTTTGCGGCGCACGCGGCTGTCGCTCCGGATTATCCATCGAAGCCGATACGCATCGTGATTCCGTTCACTCCGGGCAGCGCCAGCGATATTCTTGCGCGCCTTATCGGCCCCAAGCTCTATGAAGCGTGGGGACAGCAGGTGGTAGTTGATAACCGGGCCAGTGCGGGCGGCACGGTGGCGAGCAGCATTGTTGCCGCGGCAACACCCGATGGGCACACGCTGATGCTGACATCCTCGGCGTTCTCAGGAAGTGCCGCACTTTACGACAACCTGCCTTTCGATTCGGTCAAAGATTTTTCAGGCGTCAGTCAGGTCGCGAGCACCGCGCTGGTCGTGGTGGTGTCGCCCGCCGTGGGCATAAAAACGCTGAAGGAGCTGATCGCGCTGGCGTTGCAAAAGCCGAAGCAACTCAATTTTGCGTCCTCCGGCATTGGCAGCGGCACGCATTACGCCTCGGAATTGTTCAACATGGCCGCCGCGATATCGGCCGTGCACGTGCCCTATAAAGGTGTTCCGGAAGCCGTCAACGATACGCTGACCGGGCGCGTACATTATTTCATCACGCCGCTGCTGCCGACGATTTCGCTGATCAAGAGCGGAAGGCTCATCGCACTCGCGGTGACGGCGACCCAACGCCTGGCGTTGCTGCCTGACGTGCCAACCGTTGCCGAGGCTGCATTACCGGGATTCGAATACGACGGCTGGTTCGGCCTCTTCACGCCTTCGAGAACGCCGCGCGCGACGATCGCCAAACTCAACAAAGAGGTCGTACGCATACTCGAAACCACGGATGTGCGCGACAAAATTCTGAATCAGGGCGCTACCGCCAAATCGAGCACGCCGGAGGCATTCGACAAGCTCGTGCGCGACGAAATCGTGACGCGCCGCAAAGTATTCAGGGCCGCAGGCATCAAACCCGAGTGACGGTGTCGGAGTCGCCTGAAGAAACGCGTAATATGAATCGTCATATCCGCCCAATTCGTGCGGACAGGCGGGATCGATCAATTGGAGGAACTCTTTATGACAAGC
>DASYSI010000019.1:0-3478 GCA_036003485.1 Burkholderiales bacterium
AAAACGCCCGTTGTCGTAAAGCAGCGCCACGTCGGCGCCGCGTGCGCGTGCAACTTCCGCCTTCGCGGCCGTGCTGGTCGTTGCAAATACCCGCGCGCCGCTCGCCTTGGCAAGCTGTATCAGAATTTGTCCGATTCCGCCTGAAGCCGCGTGCACGAGGCAGGTCATTTCAGGCGCGAGGCGCCCGACGTCATGCGCGAGATAATGCGCCGTCAAGCCGTGAAACAAACTCGCCGCTGCGAGCTCGAGCGGCAGCGCATCCGGCACCTTGACGACGCGCCACGCCGGGACCGCGGCAAATTCCGCATAGCTGCCCCACACGATGCAATAAGCGACGCGATCGCCCGGCCGCAGCGAACGGACTTCGGCGCCGACGCTAACGACGTGTCCCGCGCCTTCCATGCCGAGCGTGCACGGCAGCGTCACCGTGTACGTGCGCGAAGCGGCATATTTGCCTTCGCGCGTGTGAATATCCATGAAATTGATGCCCGCGTGACTGATGCGGATCAGCACTTCGCCGGGTTTGACCGCAGGAATGTCGATGTCGCGGCGCGCGATTACCTCGGGGCCGCCGTAACGATCGATTTGAATGCTTCGCATTTTTTTGCTTTTTTGCCGCCGTTACCGCAACCGCACCACCTCCAGTGTCGCATGGAGACTCGATCTATCCACTGTCCGGTTTCACCCCGCGGCGCGATACAGCCAGAATTTGTTCACGCAGAAACCGAAATCTCAAAAATCGCTTCGACTTCAACTGCCGCGTTCGCAGGCAGCGCCGCTACGCCGACGGCAGTACGCGCGTGCCTGCCGCTCTCTCCGAATACCTCGTGCATAAGATCCGAAGCGCCGTTCACGACCTGCGGATGATCCTTGAATTCGGGATCGCTGTTGACAAAACCGCTCATCCGCACGCAGCGGACCACACGATCGAGATTCCCCGCGCATGCGACTTTCAGGTGAGCGAGCAGATTGAGCGCACACACACGCGCTGCCGCCTGACCGTTCTCGACTGTGACGTCGCGTCCGACCTTGCCGGTAAACGCGAGCTTGCCTTCCGCTCGAGGAAGCTGGCCGGAGATAAAAACCAGCGCCCCGACGTTGACGTAAGGGACGTAGCTGCCGACAGGACTTGCAGGCGCCGGCAGCGCGATTCCGAGTTCGGCGAGACGCTTGTCTATCTTGCTAGCCATCGATCATTCTCCTTTTGGATTGGTACTGCGCGTGATTATACAAGTTCGCAGTGCGCGGGCCGCCACCGCGAGCCGGTGCCGCGGCAACCGGCATCGATACCAGTGCGAACAATCGCGCAATCACGCTTCGTGACACGGAAAACCGTCATGCTCGGCAAGAAAATGCAGGACGTGGATCGCACAGGTCGCAGGTGAAATCTGATGAAGCATGTGATACCGCGTAGGCAAATGGACCATCCTGATCCGCGGCAGCTTCGCCAACAACAAACGTTCCTGTTCCTCGTCCGTGATCGGTCCTGCGGTCGGATAAAGTCCGAGCACGGGAGCTTTGACTTTCGGCAGAAATTCGCTCGCGTTCGCTTCGTTCACCACGCGCACCAGCCGCAGCAGCATTTCGATATCGCCTTTGGCAAACTCTTCCGCGTACCAGGCGAAAAATTCCGGATCGGTCTGGGGTGGGAAACGCGTGCTGCGGTTGGTCGTGTCGACCCACGCCTTGATTCCCATCTTGCGCATCGCATCAGCGCGCGATCCGTGCTCGAGTGCATAGCTTTGTTTCATTTTGTCGCTGAGGAAGACCGGAGTCGATACCAGAGTCAATGTCTTCACTCTTGTGGGATGTTCGGCGGCAAGGCCAAGTCCGATGATGCCGCCTGACGATTCGCCGCAGAAATGCACGCTTGCGGCGCCGAGCGCATCGATAATGGCTGTCAGATCGCCGACCAGCTCGGCGATCGACATTTCAGTTTCGAGATTGAAATGACGCGACGACTGCCCGAGCCCGCGCATGTCGGGTCTGACGACACGGTAAAAGCGGCTCAGATACGGCACCCAGCTATACCAGAACCGCGACGAGCGCCCATTGCCATGCTGGAGGATCAGGTACGGCGCATTGCGCCACGGATCGGTGTAATCGTCGATCTGGTAAAACAAATCGGGCTTGTCGTGTCGTTTTAATATAGGCATTGGAATTTCGCTCTTTAGTAGGTTTCTGCGCGCACGCCGGCTTTTTTGATGACTGATGCCCATTTGTCGATTTCGGTTCTCAGAAAATCGGCGAATTCCTGCGGCGTGCTGCCAACCGGCTCAGCGGCATCTCCGGACAGGCGGTCTTTGATGTCCTTCGACTTCACGGCGCTGACTACGGCCTCATGTAGCGTATTGAGCACCGGCGCCGGCGTCCCCGCCGGTACCAGCATGCCGTACCAGCCGGTGACGGCGAAGCCCGGCACGCCGGATTCCGCAACAGTTGGCAGCTCGGGCATCGCGCTCGATCTTTTCAAGCTGGTTACGGCGAGCGGGCGCACCTTGCCAGACTTAATCATCGGCATCCCCGACAGGAAGTTGTTCAGAAATACCTGCACCTGACCGGAAACGACATCGGTCATCGCAGCTCCCGAGCCTTTATAGGGAACGTGCACCATCTCGATACCGGTCATGGTTTTGAAAAGCTCCATGCCCAGATGCGGGCCGCTGCCGACACCTGAGGACGCATAGCTCAGTTGATTGCGGTGCGTTTTGGCGAACGCGATGAATTCCCTGATCGTTTTTGCCGGAACTGTAGGATGCACCGTGATCACAAACGGATATTCGGCAAGCAGCGACACCGGCAGCAAATCCGTATTCGTGTCGTACGGCAGTTTCGCGTAGAGCATCGGATTGATCGCGTGCGTCGCAATCGCGATTAGCACTGTATAGCCGTCAGGCTTCGCCTTCGCGGCCTGATCGGTGCCAATAATCCCGTTAGCGCCGGCCCGGTTATCCACGACCACCGGCTGGCCTAGCAACTCGGTCAGCTTCTGCGCCAGGGTTCGCGCCAAAATGTCGGTGCCGCCGCCAGGCGGGTACGGCACCACGATGCGCACCGGACGGTTTGGATAGTTCTGGCCGAACGCTGGACCCACCAACGTCATCGATGAAATCGCGAGAAGGTTCAGGGTGAATAGAATTCGCCGCATTGCTCATTCTCTTTTTTGGTCAAGCCGGTATTCTATCCGCGCCGATAATTGTGGTGTCTTTGAATATTATGCGGCTATGCGAATAACATTAATTTTTATTGCACGACCGCGTATAACGCTATGATTCAGGGTATAAGCTGGCAAACGAGATTGATAATGTCGGAATGCAAAGCGGCTTTTAGGCAACCTACTACACGTTAGCCGGCAGCCGACGCCTACTGCATACTTCAACAGATCACATTCCGGCAAACAAATTGGCACTCAACGCGGCACTGAAGCAGCTCATTGAAACCAAGCTAGCGCATACGCACGAGCCGCAATGGGCGCTGC
>DASYSI010000020.1:0-5086 GCA_036003485.1 Burkholderiales bacterium
AGCCGCCTCCGATATCGACGACCAGTCGCTTGTCCTTGGATACCGGCAGACTGTGCGACACACCAACATAAATCAGCCGCGCTTCCTCGCGTCCCGCCACGACCCCAATCGGGAAACCCAGTGCAGTTTCGGCTTGTTTGAGGAAGCTCGAGGCATTCTTGGCAACGCGCAGGCTATTGGTTCCAATCGCCCGCACCGCGTGCGGATCGAAACCGCGCAGCCGCTCGCCGAAGCGCTTCAGGCAGTCTAGCGCTCGGCTCTGGGAGGCTTCATCGAGACGTTTGTCGCGCGTAAGTCCGGCACCGAGTCGTATCGGCTCGCGCAACGAGTCGAGCGGGTAGAGCTGGTCGCCGACGACGCGCGCAACCTGCAGGTGAAACGAGTTGGAACCGAGATCGACTGCGGCAAGCGTGGAATAAACCGCCATGTTCTTCAGGATTTGCCGCTAGTCAGCGTATCAACGGGTTGGATGGTTTCGAATGGGTGAAGTATAGGTAAAATGTAAGGATCGCGCCACGCAATTTTCTCGTGCCGCGCCATTCAGCGCTGGGTTTCGAGCGCCTCGCGCTCAATGGCTTCGACTCCGGTGTGCCGCACGTCCTTGCCCTTGACCATGTAGACCACGTATTCCGACATATTCTTCGCATGGTCGCCGATGCGCTCGACGGCTTTGGCGATGAACAAGACTTCGATCGCGTGCGAGATGGTGCGCGGATCTTCCATCATGAAGGTGATCAATTGGCGAATGATCAGGCGGAACTCGTCGTCGACTTGCTCATCCTGCCGAACGACTTTTGCGGCGACCGCGAGGTCAAGGCGCGCGAACGCATCGAGTGCATTTCGCAGCATGCCGAGCGCGATGTCGGCGACATGCTTGACCTCGGTTGAGCGCGGGATGTAGCCGCGGTCGGTTTCGTAGAGTTTCTGCGTCATGCGCGCGATCTTGGCGGCTTCATCTCCGATGCGTTCGAGATCGGTGATGGTCTTCACTATCATCAAAAGCATGCGCAGGTCCCCCGCCGCCGGCTGTCGGCGCGCAATGATGGTGCTGCAATCCTCGTCGATCGCCACTTCCAGCGCATTGACGCGATGGTCGTCCTCGACTACCCCTGCCGCGAGCGCAGTATCACCCTTGGCGAGCGCACCGAGCGCGCGCACGATCTGGTCTTCGACGATGCCGCCCATTTGCAGCACGCGCGCGCGCACTGCTTCGAGCTCGGCATCGAACTGCTTGGAGGTGTGTTCTGAACTGATCACCATGTTGCGATCCTCCGGGTTGTGGCGGGAAAGGCAGACTAGCAGCGCAATGTGACAATTATATGGCGGCCGCCGGTCAGCGGGTGAGAGTCTGCACGCCGTCATCGGTGCCGAGCAGCAGAATATCAGCGCCGCGACGCGCAAACAGACCGCTGGCGACCACGCCCGTGATCTGGTTGAGCGTGCTTTCGAGCTCGAGCGGCTTCAGTATCCTCAGATTATGCACGTCGAGTATTACGTTGCCGCTGTCGGTGGCAAAGCCCTGCCGCAGCGCGGGTTGGCCGCCGAGCTTCACGAGCTCGCGTGCAACGTAAGAGCGCGCCATCGCAATTACCTCGACCGGCAGCGGGAACTTTCCGAGGACATCGACGAGCTTCGAGCGGTCGGCAATGCAGACAAACTTGCGCGCGACCGCGGCAACGATTTTCTCGCGCGTCAGCGCGCCGCCTCCGCCTTTGATCATGGTGAGATGGCGCGTTATTTCGTCGGCGCCGTCGACATAAATCGGCAGGTCGTTGACGGTGTTGAGGTCCAACACTTCGACGCCGTGTTTTCTCAGGCGTTGCGCCGAGATTTCCGAGCTTGCGACCGCGCCGTCGATCTTATGCTTGATCTTCGCCAGCTCGTCGATGAAATAATTCGCGGTCGAACCGGTGCCGACGCCGACGATCGCGCCAATGGGCACGTGGCTTATTGCTGCTCTTGCGACCGCCTGCTTGAGCTCGTCTTGAGTCATATGAGGTGAAATCATAAATGGTAATCGGTGAATGGTAAATGCCGCCACGCGGACGCCAAACAGGCAACGGCGCGTCGTGCTCAAACGATTTTTTTGCCGCCCCTCCCAAGGGGGGTATAAATATGGCGGAGATGAGCTTATCCTGCTACGCTTTTCAATTTGCGAGGCGCTGCTCAAATGAAAGTCGATTATCTCGAGCGCATTCTGACCGCGCGTGTCTATGATGTCGCGATCGAGTCGCAGCTCGAGCGCGCGCCCAACCTCTCGGCGCGGCTCAATAACACGCTTTTGCTGAAACGCGAGGACATGCAGCCGGTGTTCTCGTTCAAACTGCGGGGTGCTTATAACAAGATGTCGGGGCTGTCTGCGGCAGCGCTTGCCCGCGGCGTGATTGCCGCTTCCGCCGGCAATCATGCGCAAGGGGTCGCGCTGGCCGCGCAAAAGCTCAAGTGCCGTGCCACTATCGTGATGCCGGTGACGACCGCTCACATCAAAGTCACGGCGGTTGCCGCACGCGGAGCCCGTGTCGTGCTGCACGGCGACAGTTACGACGAAGCCTACGCGCATTCGCTCAAGCTCGCGCGCACGCACAATCTCACCTATGTACATCCGTACGACGATCCCGAAGTGATCGCGGGACAAGGCACGATCGCAATGGAGATCCTGCGCCAGACGCGGCGCGAAATCGACGCGATTTTCGTCGCGATCGGAGGCGGCGGATTGATCTCCGGCATTGCCGCCTACGTGAAGCGCCTGCGCCCGCAAATCAAGGTGATCGGTGTCGAGCCCGTCGATGCCGCCGCGATGTACCGCTCGCTTAAGGCCGGCAGGCGCATCAAGCTCGACCAGGTCGGATTATTCGCCGACGGCGTCGCGGTCAAGCAGGTCGGCAAAGAGACGTTTCGCATTTGCCGCGACCTCGTCGACGAAGTGATATTGGTCGATACCGCCGCGATCTGCGCCGCGATCAAGGACGTGTTCGAGGACACGCGCGCGGTGCTCGAGCCCGCCGGTGCGCTCGCGATCGCCGGCGCCAAGGCATGGGTCGAACGCAAAGGCGTGCGCGGCAAAACGCTGGTTGCAGTCGCGTGCGGCGCCAATATGAATTTCGACCGCCTGCGTTTCATTGCCGAGGAGGCCGAGCTTGGCGAAAAGCGCGAGGCGGTGCTTGCGGTGACGATTCCGGAAAAGCCCGGCAGCTTCCGCAAATTCTGCAGCTTGCTCGGCCCGCGCAGCGTGACCGAATTCAATTACCGTTATGCCGACACGCAAGAAGCCCACGTATTCGTCGGCGTGCAGGTGCACGACCGCGACGAGACTGCACGCCTCGTGCGCGTGCTGCGCCGGCACGGTTTGAAGACGCTCGACTTCAGCGAAAACGAGTTGGCGCGGCTGCACGTCCGGCATCTGGTGGGCGGTCACGCGCCGGGGGTCGAGCACGAGATTCTGTATCGCTTCGAGTTTCCCGAGCGGCCTGGCGCATTGATGAAGTTCCTGCACGGCATGCGGCACGGCTGGAACATCAGCCTGTTTCACTACCGCAACCATGGCGCCGATTACGGCCGCGTGCTGGTCGGCATGCAGGTGCCGCCGCGCGACAAGGCGGCGTTCAAGGCCTTCCTGAAACAGCTGGGCTACCCGTATTCCGACGAAACGCGCAATCCCGCGTACCGGCTGTTTTTGGGCTGAGCGACGCGTCGATAAGGTTGTAGGCCGGCTTTCTTGCCGTCGCTAACCGGCAACCAGGCTTTTGCTCGCCAGGAACTCGGGGTTGAACAGACGCCCGAAATAGAGCGAGCCGCGGTCGCACAACAGCGTGACGATGGTGTGTCCCGGCCCGAGTTGGCGTGCCACGCGCACCGCGGCAGCGACGTTGATCCCGGTCGAGCCGCCGACGAACAATCCCTCCCGGCGCAACAGGTGATAGACCATGGTCACGCATTCCTGGTCGTGGATCTGTACGGCGTCGTCAATGGGCGTGTCCTCGAGATTGGCGGTGATGCGGCTCGAGCCGATGCCTTCGGTAATCGAGCTGCCCTCGAGCTTCAATTCGCCGCTTTTGACCCAGTTATAGAGTGCGCTGCCCAGCGGATCGGCGAGCACAATGCGCACGGCAGGATTTTTTTCCTTCAGGAAGCGCGCTACTCCGGCGAGCGAGCCGCCGGTGCCGGTGGCGCAGACAAAAGCATCGATGCGCCCACCGGTGTCACGCCAGATCTCGGGACCGGTGGTCTCGTAATGCGCTTGGCGGTTGACCACGTTGTCGAACTGATTGGCCCAGATCGCGTTGACCGTTTCCGCCGCCACACGGCCGGCCAGCTTGACGTAATTATTGGGATCGCGATACGGCGCCGCAGGAACCTTGCGTACTTCGGCGCCGAGCACGCGCAGCAAGTCCATCTTTTCCTGCGACTGGGTTTCAGGAATGATGATGATGCAGCGGTAGCCGCGTGCGCCGCAGATATGCGCGAGACCGATGCCGGTGTTGCCGGCGGTGCCTTCGACCACGGTGCCGCCGGGCTTCAGCGCGCCGCTGCGCTCGGCGTCCTGAATGATGTAGAGCGCCGCGCGGTCCTTGACCGATCCGCCGGGGTTGAGGAACTCGGCTTTGCCGAGAATTTCGCAACCGGTTTCGCGGCTCACGACGTCGAGGCGGATGAGCGGGGTGTTGCCGACGGTTCCGGCAAAGCCATTGCGGATATTCATTTCACTTCCTTCAGGAATAGTGCTGCCGGAATCGGCGCCCGCAACGCGGGCTCTTGCGTAATGTGACACATTACCTCAGGCCGGGTTCAGCGCCGTCATGGAGGTCGAGTGCGGGGCCATGCCCTCAGGCGTCTACGCAAATCATTGAGAAGCCGCTAAAATTACGTTCATGCATGCATTGTCAAGGTTGCTGCGCTGGGGCACGGGAGTCGGCTTCGCATTGTTATGGTGTGCGCACGCCGCATGCGCAAGCTCGCAGGACGACGATTTCCTCGCTGCGCGCGATGCGTTTCGCGCCGGCGATGCAGCCAAGCTCGAGCGTTCTGCACGGTCGCTTGCCGGCTATATCCTCGAGCCCTATATCGCTTATTGGAAACTCAGGCTGAG
>DASYSI010000021.1:0-9942 GCA_036003485.1 Burkholderiales bacterium
CCCTGCTTAACGCGTTGTTGCTTCACGCTGTTCGAACGCGTGCTGAACTGCGTCTACGAGACCGCGCAGATTGCCAGCGACATGAACGCCGGCTTCGCGCAGCGCCGCGACTTTCGCCGCCTGACTGTCAGCCTGAGATCCCACCAGCGCAGCGGCGTGTCCCATTTTCTTGCCGGGCGGCGCCGCGGCGCCGACGATCAGCGCGGCGGTGGGTTTTGCATCCGCGCGCGCGGCGTAGCGCACGACCGCGTATTCATCGCTGCCGCCGATTTCGCCGAGATAAAGGATTGCGGCGGTATCAGGATCCGCGTGCAGCAGCTCGAGCGCCTCGGCAGCATTGAGTCCTTTTACGGGGTCGCCACCGATACCGATCACGCTGCTCTGTCCTACGCCGGCCGTGGTGAGACGCCATCCTGCCTCGTACGACAGCGAGCCGCTTCTTGAGATGACACCGAGCGGGCCTTGCATGTAGCAGAACGAGGGCATGAAGCCGAGCTTGGACTTGCCGGGAGAAATCACGCCAGGTGTGTTGGGCCCGATCAGAATCGCCCGATGGTGGCGGGCCGCCGCCCGAAGTTCCACCGCATCCTGAACCGGCAAGCCGTCGCCTGGGTACACGATCACTTTGCAGCCCGCATCGAGCACTTCGAGCACTGCATCGAGGGCGGCAGGGGCGGGAACATAGACGAGAGCGACGTCAGCGTGGGTCTCGGCGCACGCTGCGCGCGCGTTGTGAAATACCGGCACGCTTTCGACCTCGCGCGTATCCCGTCCCGGCGCAGCCCCCGCAACGACTTGCGTTCCGTACGACGCCAGGTCGCGCGCGGAGAAGCGGCCGAAGTTGCCCGCAATGCCATAGATAAGCACGCGGGACGCGGCGTCTATCAGCACGCTCACCGCGACCTCACGGCCGCTACGACCGCATCGACCGCGGACTCGAGCGTTGGATAATTGCGCAAGCCGGCATCCCGCATTACCACGTCGGCTTTGTCGCGGCCCGTGCCGTTCATTCGAAATACCACTGGCTTACGCGATTTGCGCTTCGTGATGATCTCATTCATCACCTTGGCCACGCGGTCGATCTGTGTGCCGCCGCCGAAAATGCTCACGAGTATTGCCTTCACTTTCGGCTCGGCATCGAGCACGTCGAATGCGAGCTGGTAACCCGCCGGCGTGGGATTCGAGCTGCAGTCGAGGAAGCACGCCGGCTTCAATCCCGAATCGGCGATCATGTCCATGACCGCCATCGTCATGCCTGCGCCTCCCGACATCAGGCCCACCTCGCCATCGAGACCCACCATCATCAGATTGCCTGCGAGTGCTTTCGCGACCATGCGCGGCTCGCGTTTGCGCGCGCGTTCGATCCCTTCCGCGAGATCCGCTTGCCTGAACGCCGCCGATTCGTCGCGCACGATCTTGGCGTCGAGGGCGACGAGCTTGCCGTCCGGCAGCACCGCGAGCGGGTTGATCTCCACGGTTACCGCATCGATCGCGGTAGCGATGAAGAGCAGACGGCGCGCCAGTGCGACAATGCGCTCGCGCAAAGCGCCGTCGGGCTCGATTGCAGCAAGCATCGACCGGAACTCATGCGCTCTAAAGTCCCGCGGCGCGCCAAACGCATACTTATGCGGTGCCTGATGCTCGACATCGATCCCTCCGGCGGGCGCGTATAACACGACATAGCCGCCACTTTCTCCGTCGATGGTGACGGCGAGATAGAGCTCGCGCGAGTGCTCGACCCACGGCTCGACCAGCAGCGAAGCGGGGATCTCTCCGTCGAACTTGCGCTCGAATAACTGCTGCGCGGCTGCCTGCGCCTGCACGGAATCGCCCGCGCGCACGACGCCGCCGGCTTTGCCGCGGCCGCCCGACGCAACTTGTGCCTTGATTGCGACCGGGTAAGCGCCATGCCATTTGCCGACATGGGCGCTGGTGCGCATGAGCACGCCGGCCGGAACCGGCACGCCATAAGCTTTGAGCAGGCACTTGCCCGCGTGCTCGGTCATCAACATGTGGATTGCCTCTTGGGAATATAATGCATTATATTTGATACGTCGACAAGCTGGCGACGGCAGAGTTTCCGGGGGACGCGGTCCGCGCGTTGTCCTTTGTATTTTCTTCGCAAACACCCAAGGAGCAGGATCATGGAATCGATCGATGAAGCAACGACGATGCGCGATGCACCGAAGCAGGGAAAAATCACCGATGAAGCGGTCGCTGCGGCGAAAGCGATGATCGGAATGCGGCTGCGTCCCGAGGGCCCCTATTTGCAGGATGTTACGATCGATACCATCCGTAATTTCTGTAATGGCATCGGCGATCTGAATCCGCTGTATCGCGACAGCGAGTATGGCCGTAACAGCCGGTATGCGAATGTCCTCGCGCCGCCGATGTTTCCCATGGCCTACGGCTGGCTGGGGCGTACACGCTGGGGTCTGCCTGGGGTGCACGGTTTCTACGCCGGTAACGACTGGGAGCTTTTCCGCAATCTGCGCCCCGGCGACCGCATCAGCGCCGAAGAGCGCGTCGTCGCGGTGGAAGAACGGCAGAGCGAGTTTTCGGGGCGGCTCGTCATTCAGTACGTCGAAGGCCATTTCCTGAATCAGCAGGATGATCTTATCGCGCGCGTACTCGGCTGGTGCACGCGGCACGAGCGGCAGGCTGCGCGCGACAAAGGCAAATACAAGGACATCAAGAAACACGATTACACGGCCGAGGAGCTCAGTGCAATCGACAAGGCGATCAGCGAAGAAGACGCGAACATCTGCGGCCGCAATATCCGCTATTGGGAAGACGTTACGGAAGGCCAGGCGCTCACGCCTATCGCACGCGGCCCGCTTTCAATGATGGATACGATGGGCTTTCTCGTCGGCTGCGGCCGCGGCCATACCCACGGTGTGCTGCTCAAAGGCGCGCTGCGCCACCCGAGTCATTTTTTCCGCAACCCGGAAGCGGGCGGCGGCGTCGAGTACACCGGCATTGGCCATCATCGCGAATCCGTCGCGAAAGAGGTTGGCGTGCCGGGCGTCTACGATTACGGCCCGCAACGCTCGTCATGGGTTGCGACGCTGGTGACTAACTGGATGGGAGATGCCGGTTTCCTGAAGCGCATCAAAACCGAGTTGCGGCGCTTCAATACGATGGGCGACACGACCTGGTGCAAAGGCAAAGTCGTGAAGAAATACAAACAGGACGGCTATCCGCTCGTCGATATCGACGTGTGGGCCGAGAACCAGCGCGGCGAGAAGACCGTCACGAACGGCGGCGCGACCGTCATGCTGCCGTCGAAGGACATCAAAACGAAGATGTTCCGCGATGGTTCGGGCGTGGACCTCGGATTCGCCATTTACGGCTAGACGCCGGGGGAGGAGGCACCATGAATCTCGAGCTCGACGGCAGAATTGCCGTCGTGACGGGTGCGAGCAGCGGTATCGGCCGGAAAATTGCAATAGTGCTGGCCGACGAAGGCGCGCAGCTCATCGTCGTATCGCGGCGCACCGCGCTGCTTGATTCCCTTCAGGCGGAAGTGACCGCAAGCGGCGGCAAGCGGCCGGTCGCGGTCAGCGCCGATCTTTACGATCGCGCAATGCCGGCGCGCATCCGCGACCAGGTTCTGCAGCAGTTCGGACGCGCCGACATACTCGTCAATAGTGCGGGCGGCTCGCGGCAGCTTGCCACCGACGCGTCCGATGAGGCGTGGGATGAATCGTTCGCGATCAACTTCACCGCGGTCAGAAAAATGACGCACGCGTTGCTGCCAACCATGCAGCAGCAAAAATGGGGGCGCATCCTCAATATTACGGGCTCGATGGAACCGCGCATGTTCAACGCGGCGAATGCTGCGAAAGCGGGCGTGCATGCATGGGCCAAAGGACTGTCGCGAGTGATCGGCAAAGACGGCGTCACGGTGAACTCGCTGCAGCCGGGCCGAATTCACAGCGAACAGATCGATCAGCGTCTGCATCCCACGCGCGAGAACCAGGAGCAGTTTGCCAAAGCGAACATCCCGTTGGGTTATTTTGGAGATCCCGAAGACATGGCGTATCTCGCGGCGTTTCTGTGTTCGCCCAGGGCGCGTTACATCACCGGCCAGCGCATCTATGTCGATGGCGGGCTGCACCACGCAATTTAGATCCAGATCATGCGCGATGAAACGAATGCGCCGCTAGCCGGCTTTACCGTCGTCGAGCACGCAGCAGGCGTCGCTGCTTCGTATGCGGGCCGGATGATGGCCGTCATGGGCGCGACGGTGATCAAGGTAGAGCCGCCGGGCGAGGGCAGTGCGCTGCGCCGTGCCGAGCCTTTGCTGACGCAGCAGCCCGCTGCGAGCGCGCTCTTTCACTACCTCAACGCCGGCAAGCGCTTCGTCACTTGCGATTTGGAATCCGCGCAAGGACGCGGCCTGCTGAGCGAGATCATGGCGCGCGCCGAACTCTTCATCGACGACACGCCGGTATCACGCCGTCCGGCGTTGCAGCTTGATGCACCGGCGATCGATGCACGACATCCGCAGCTCGTCTTTCTTTCGGTGCTGCCTTTCGGAGCGGCGGGTCCTCATGCGGATTACACTGCATACGAGCTCAACGTTTTTCACGCGGGCGGCGAGGGTTACCTGATGCCCAACGGCCTGACCCTTGAGACGTTCCCCGAGCGCCCGCCGGTGAAGATCTACGGCCACTTTGCCGAGCTGATCGGCGGAACGTCGGCCGTATGCGCTGGCATATCCGCGCTGCTGGTGCGCGACCAGGTCGGCGGGCAGTTCGTCGACGTGTCGGTGCAGGACGCGAATATCTCAGTCGGCTGTTTCGCGATACAACGTCTTGGCGACGGCGTACTGGAGAACCGTCATGGCCGTTCGTTCAAATACGGAGGCGTGCTCGAATGCAGCGATGGCTATGTCGGCGTGCTGACGCTCGAGCAGCGGCAGTGGGAAGGGCTGGTCAAGCTGGTCGGCGATCCCGAGTGGGCGCTCGATCCGGCCTTGCGCGATCCGCTCGAGCGCAGCCGCCGCGGCGCAGAAATCAACCGGCGCTTGCGCGCGTGGGCGAAGACACAACGCGTGGACGACCTCGTCAAGCAAGGCCAGGCGTTGAGCGTGCCGCTGGCGAAATATAACGGCCCGCTCGACATTCTCGAGTCTGAGCAATCGAAGGCGCGCGGCGTATTTGCGCCGCTCGAACTTTCCGCGCTCGGATCGGTGCCGGCGTTCACCGCTCCGTTTCAGCTAAACGGGGAAGCGCTCGCGCTCACGCGAGCTGCGGTCGAGCCCGGCGCTGATAATCAAGCGATCTGGTGCGAGTGGCTGGGTCACAATACTGCGGAGCTCGCGCAGTGGGAGCATCATGGGACCATCTGAGCCGGTCGCAAAGCCGGCAACCGCGATGCCGCCGTTACATGGCGTGCGCGTCGCCGACTTCACGCTGCACGCAGCGGGTCCTTTCTGCGCGCATATTCTGGGATTACTCGGTGCCGAATGCATCAAGGTCGAAACGGTCGAACGCCCGGATATCTTCCGCAAACCGCATCCGGTGTATGGACGCATGGGAGCAGCGACGTTCGATCAGGTCGCGTCGAACAAGCTGTCAGTACAGCTCAACCTGAAACAGCCGCGCGGCATCGAACTCGCCAAGCGCCTGGTTGCGGTGAGCGACATCGTCGCGGAGAGTTTTCGTCCCGGCGTGATGGAGCGGCTGGGCCTCAACTATGAAGCATTGAAAGCGGTGAAGCGCGACATCGTGATGGTTTCGGTGTCGGCTTCAGGGCAGACGGGTCCGGAGCGCGGCTACGCCGGCTACGCTCCACTGTTCGGTGCGGCGGGCGGCCTCGGGACTTTGACTGGCTACGAGGACGGGCCGCCGACCGAGATCCGACACGTCATGGACCATAGCACGGGCCTGACTGCGGCAATGGCGACACTGGCAGCGTATCTGCGCAAGAAACGCACCGGCGCGGGACAGCACGTGGACGTTGCGGCGCGCGACGTGGCGTGCGGTTTCATCGGCGATGCACTGCTGCAGTTTGCTGCAACCGGCATTGCACCGCGCCGCACCGGCAACGATGCGCCGCAAATTGCGCCGCATAACGTCTATCCCTGCGCCGGCGAAGACAGTTGGGTGTCGATTGTCGTAAGCACAGACACCGAATGGCGCGCATTCGCCAACGCATTGGAGCGGCCTGCCTTGCTCACTGATCCGCGTTTCGCTTCTGCGCACACGCGCTGGGTGCATCGGCGCGAGCTCGATACCGAGATCAGCGCATGGACTCACGCGCACACCCGCGAAGCAGTGACGCGCATCCTGCAGGCCGCGGGTGTTGCGGCCTTTCCGTCGTACACCGCACAGGACATCGTCGACGATCCACATCTCAATGCGCGCGGCACCATCGAAAGCAGGGTTGGACCTGAGGGCGAAGCGCGCAAAGTCGTCGGGCCGCCGTGGCGCTTGTCACGCACCCCGGCGAAGCTCGACGGGTGGACACCGAAGTTGGGCGAGCACAATCACTATGTATTCGGTCAACTGCTGGGTCTCAGCGATGAAGAGATCGAAGAGCTCATCGCAGCCAGGGTCATCTACTGATGCCAAGTCCACTCGCGGGCATCGGCGTGTTGGAGCTCGGGGCGGGATCTGCGATCGCGTACGCAGGCAAGCTCTTTGCCGATCTTGGCGCAGACGTGACGCGCCTTGGCATCACGAGGCACGAAAGCGCGTCCGACGCAACACGTGAAGACGGCGCGACAACCGGGCTCGCGCTTTATCTCAACGCGCGCAAAAAAAGCACGGTCATCGATCTCGCAGACGATGGCGGACGCGGGGAAATGTCCGGGCTGTTTAGCCGCAACCGCATTCTTTTGCATGCGCCGATCGATCACGCGCAGGCTTCTGCGCCGAGTCCTGAAGCCATCGCGGCTGAATTTCCTCATCTGATCTTGGTGTCAGTCACGCCATTCGGATTAAAAGGCGACGCGCGGCATAGGCCTGCGGACGACCTGACATTGCAGGCGGGTGGCGGAATATCGATCGCTATTGGTTTGCCCGGTCAGCCGCCGCTGAAACTTCCGGGCGACCAGAGTGCGTTTCAGGCGGGACTCTGCGCTGCGATCGCAGGAGCAGCGGGGCTGTTTATCCGCGGCGGCGTTCTGGTGGACGTGTCAGCGGCCGATGTATGGGCATCGTTTTACAGCGGCGTCGAAGTCGCACTTGTGCATTTCAAGCAGCGCAGGAAGCGTCGCGCCGGCCACCGCGTGTCGGGGCAACCGTACCCGCGCGCGATATTCCGGTGCAAGGACGGGTATTTCGCCATTCAGTGTGGAGAAAGCAGACATTGGCAAAGCTTTCTCGGCATGATCGGGCGGGAAAACCTTGCGGCCGATGCGCTGTTCGCAAACCGCTTCAAAGCTAACGATGAGCACGGCGACGCGTGCGATGCGCTGATCGAGCCGTGGTTTCTCGAGCGCACGAAAGACGACATTCTGCAGCATTGCCTTCTGCACCGGATTCCGGGAGCGCCGGTGTACGATATCCGGGAAGTCGTGCAGCATTCGCATCTGAAACAGCGCGACTACTTCGTGCCGGTTGCGGTAAACCGTCGGTCGGTACTCATTCCGGGTCACCCCTACTCGGGGCTGATGGATGCATCAGATTCGAAGCAGTGTGAAGCTGACAACGCCCGCCAGTCGCAGCATGAAGCGGCGCGATGCTCGCACGCTGCCGGCCGTAAAGAAAACCGCGCGTCTGCAGATCATGCCCGGCCCCTCGCCGGAATACGCGTCGTCGATTTCGGCTGGGTCTGGGCGGGTGCAGTCCCGGGTCACGTACTCGCAGATATGGGCGCGGAGGTGATCAAGGTCGAAAGCGCGAGTCCGCTCGACTACATGCGTCAGGGGCGGCCCATCGTCGGTACCAAAAAAGATCCTGAGCAGAATCCGATGTTCCAGAACGTCAATCGCGGCAAGCTGAGCCTGCGCATCAAGCTCGATCACCCCGAAGCGCGAGCCGTGCTCAAGGACCTGGTTGCGGTGAGTCATGTCGTGATCGAGAATTTCTCGCCGGGTGTGATGGAGAAATTCGGTCTGAGCTATGCCGAGCTGAAGCTGGTGCGACCGGACCTCGTGATGTGCTCGATGTCAGCGGTCGGACAAAACGGTCCGCTGCGCGGCATTCGTACTTACGCGACGATGATCGCGAGCCTCGCCGGACTCGACAGTCTCGTCGGTTATCCCGGCGGCCGCGTGCTCGGCTCGCAGTCGTCGTATGCGGACCCGAACGCGAGCCTCCACGCTACCTACGGAATTCTGGCCGCGTTATGGCGCTGGCAGCAGATCGGCGAAGGCGCGTATATTGACCTCTCGCAGTGGGAGGCCGCCGTGAACGTCATGGGTGAGCAGGTGGCGGACTATGGACTCAATGATCGCGTCCCCGCGCCGTGCGGCACGCGGCATGAGCACAAGGTGCCGCACGGTCACTATCCCGGTGCCGGTGACGACCGATGGATCGCGATTTCGGTTGCGGACGAGCGTCAGTGGCAGGCTTTGAAGCGCGCTCTCAACGACCCTGAATGGATGTCGCTCGAGAGTTTTGCGACGGCAGAACAGCGTCGCGCGTGCCGCGCTGAGCTCGATCAGCGGCTCGCGCGGGAAACGAGTAGGTATGAAGCTCACGCGTTGGCATCTGCGTTAATGGCTGCGGGGGTGCCTGCCGCTCCACTGCTCGATGCCGAGGGCATTGCCGCCAGCGCTCAATTCCGCGAGCGCGAGTTATTCGAGATGATAGAGCACCCGGTGCTCGGGTCGGTCCCGGTGTACCGTCTGCCGTGGCAGATCGATGGCGCGCCGGTGCCGATTACGCGCCGCGCGCCGCTGCTGGGTGAGCATAACGACTATACGTTGAATGAGGTGCTCGGCTATCCGGATGAGCGCGTCACGGCACTGCGCGAAGCCGGGCTATTTTCGTGACTGTTGATTTCGAGGTTCAAGCAAAGGAGTGAACTGATGCTGATTTTTGATCCCAGCGCGAAACGCGAGGAAGAGTCGCAGCAATTGCGCCGCACGCTGCCGGACCTCGCGGGCACGACCATAGGCTTCATCGACAATGCGAAGCCCAACTTCAACACGCTGGTTGACGACATGGCCGAGCGGCTCGTAGCGAACTACGGCGTTCATTCGATCATCAAGCAACGCAAGCGCGGCGCTTCGATGCCGGCGCCACAGACGATGATCGACGAGCTGTCCGAGCAGTGCAACCTGGTGATCACCGGCTCAGGTGATTGAGGGGCGTGCACGTCGTGGAGTATCCACGACAGTGTAGAGGCGGCGAAACGCGGGCTCGCGACGATTACCATCTGCTCGACTGCATTCACCACACTCGGACGCAACCAGGCAGCGGCGCTTGGCTTTCCCGATTTGCCGATCGCGGTCGTCCCGCATCCTTTCGGCACGCGCAGCCGCGATGAGCTGCGCCAAATCGCCGCGCAGTGCGCTGATGAGCTGGTGCAGCTCGTCAGTAAATCAGCGCCGCAGACAAGTCATAAGCCGGGTGTCGCCCGTGATGCAGCGGTCTCTCAGCGCGCTGCGCGCGTCGAGGCTCCCGATGATCTGTACGCGATCAATAAGCTCTTCCGCGAGCGGCGCTGGAGCGATGGATTCCCGGTCTTTCCACCGACGCCTGAAGCGCTCGAAGATATGCTCCGCGGCACGCGGCGCGCGCGCGCAGAAATCGTGGCGCGTATTGCTCCAGGCTTTGGCGCGGCGACCGTCGAGCGCATCGCCATCAACGCTGTGCTCGCAGGCTGCGAACCCGGTTATCTGCCGGTGCTGATCGCCGCCGTCGAAGCGGTCGCTGCGCCGGAATTCAACCTGCAAGGCGTGCAGACGACGACGAATCCGGCGGCGGTCTGGCTCATCGTCAACGGACCGCTCGCTCAGCGCCTGGAGTTCAACGGCGGTTT
>DASYSI010000022.1:0-10916 GCA_036003485.1 Burkholderiales bacterium
ATTGCCCCACCAGTTGTGCAGCACTTCGTGGCCGAGCGAAGTCGCGCGGAGGAACGGCAGCTTCAGCACCTGCGCGCCAAGATAGGTGAGCGTGGGCATGCCGAAGCCCGTCGGCAGCGGACTCGCGACGACTGAGAACGCGTCGTACGGGTAAGCACCGATCTCGCGCGAGTAGAGCTCGATGTAACGCGCGCTGTCTTCGAGGTAGCCGTCGGCGAGCGCTGCGAGATCGCCGTAGAAATAGGTGCGCACGCGCAACGGCGTCGCCCCTTCACGCGCAACGAGCTTCTCGCGCACCACATAAGGTCCCGCCATGAGATCGATGCCGGCGGTCGGCTGTGCGAAGTCGAACTGCGCAAGGTAATGATCGCTGGCGCTCGCCGGCAGCTTTTCCGAGACGAGCGTGCCCGCGACGAGTCCGCGCTGACCGGCCGGCAGGGACAACTTCACGTTATAGCTAAAGAGCTCCGGCATCGTCGGATACCACCCGCTGCCCGCGGGCAGAAAGCTGCCCTGCGCCGACGCCATCGGCGGCATACCCTGCAGCACCGCGCGATGATCGAGCTTCGTGTCGAGCTCCGGCAGCGTACCGTCATAGTCGATGCGAAGCCACGCCCCTTTGGGCGTTACAACGCGCCACATGCGGCGGCCATCGCGGGTGGCAAGCGCAACCGCGACCGGACGGCCATCGGCGCTGGCCGCTCGAATTTGGAGAGACGGATGAAGCGCGAAAAGAAACTCACCCGGCGATGACAGCTCGGCGACAATAGCAAGACGGCGCTCGGCTGGATCGAGGTCGACCGAGAGCGCGATATGGGGCGGGACCGCGGATAGTGCCTGCGCGGCGCAGAGCAGCAAGACGAGCGCGAGAGCGGATTCGAGCGGAAGCGCGCGCGTCTGCTCGCTCATGTCTTAGGCGGGAATTTGATCACGAGATCGATCGTGCTCTCGCCGCGGCGAACCTGGATCGGCAGCCACGTGCCCGCGGGCTGCTCGCGCACCGCAGCGGTAACGCTCGCCATGCTCGAAACGGGCGCGCCCGCAACGCTCACGACCACGTCGCCGGCCCTGATGCCGCTTTGTTCCGCAAGGCTCGACGGCGTCACTGCGGCGATCGCCACATTCTTGTCGCGCATCTCCAGTTGCACGCCCAGGCGCGGTGGCGCCGGTTTTTCGCGCGGCGCCACGGGCAGCGCAAACACCGCGTCGGCGAGCGCTGTCTTAATGTCGCTGCAAGGCGTCTCCGCTTCAAGCGGAAGCAACGCTGCGATGCCCGTCACGCCGAGATCGCGCAACTGGTGCGCAACGCCGTAGCCATTGCGCACGTGACCTGAGCCCATGATGCCGACGACCAGCGGGCGTGATTCGCGCTCGCCTTTCAGATGGCGGGCGAGCGCCTCGGCCATCGCGCGGTCCCACGTCGTCTGCGATTCGCCGAATCGCCGAAAGCCCGCGTCGCTGCGGTTTGGCGCCGCGCTTCCCTTGTCGTGCACATGCTGCTTGTAGACCTCGAACAGATACTCTTCGTACGCGCGAGTCGCCGGCGCCGGCCGCGACACGCCTTCTTTCTGCTCAGCGGGAACACCGTCCCAGCCTTTCTTGTTGATTTCTTCAGTGAGCTTTTTGTCGACATTGAGCGCCGCCATGGGAATGCGATTCAAGCGTGCGAACTGAAAGAGCGGCAGATAAAGCGCCGCCGGCACATTCCAGATTTTTTCCCACTCGACGCGCTCGAGGAATTGTCGCTGGGTGAGATTACCGGCGACCCACTGATCGAGGACAGGCTGCACGCGCCTCGGGAAAGCTTCGAATCCGATAACCATGCGCGGCCGCAGCAGGTACAGCGACGCGAGCGTCTGAAGCTGCCATTGGTGGTGGTCGAAATCATTGTGGCTCTCGCCCAGCAGCACGACCTCTCTGCCGACTGCGTCGTTAAGAATCTCCGCCTGCGCGAGGGCGCGCGGCTTGCCGCCGGCGAGGCTGTACCACGTAGCGGGCGCAAGACACGCCGAGGCCGTCGCGGACTTCGGAGTTTCCTGCGCGCTCGCCGCGACGCACACGGCGATTGCGGCGCATGCAGTCAGGGCTCTCGGGGTCATTGCAGAAGGCACCTCCGGCTCACGCTCGAATATCTCGGGGTCCTGTCCCGCGCCGAACGCGATTGTAGAAGAATCTGAATCCCCGAGCGCAATTATGTCGTTCTCCGCACCCGCGCGGACAGCTCCTCATACACATTCCGACGATGACCAACGGCTATGAGGCGGATGACGCGCGTCTTGCGTTCGAGGGCGTAGACGATGCGAAAGCGGCGAACGCGGTATTTCCACAACCCGTCGAGTTCGCGCAGTAGCGGCTCCCCACACTCGGGGTCGCTGGCAATGGCACGGACGGCGGCTTTGATCGAACGTTTCAAGTCAGGATGCAGAGACCGGATCACCTCAGCCACATGCGGAGGAATGTCCGGACGAAAGGGTTTCACGCACTGCGCCGTTTCTTGGCAGGGGTGACCGGCTCACCGAACACGTCCTCAAAAGTGAGCCCCTTCCTGCCAGACTGGTAGAACGCCCGGCTCCGGGAGATCTGTTTCATCAGCGCGGGATCGCTGAGAACGTCCAGGGTTTCTTTCAGTCGCGCATACTCCTGCACATTGATCAGAATCGCCGCAGGGCGGCCATTCTTGGTGACCACGACTTCCTCCTCGCGATCCTGGACACCGGCGATCAGCTCCGGCAGCCGCGTCTTCACCTCAGACAACGACAACGTTTTTGCCATCCTAAACCTCTCAATAATATATGACCAGAATTCTGGTCATCATAGTACCGCTTCCGCCACAATCCCGTCAACCACGCAAAGCAGGAACAATCTCAAGCAACAGGCTTGTCACGAGCTTTTCCGATTCGAGCTGGATTCGAAATACGGTGAAACCGAGCTGGCCTCTGAGTGATGATCGGTTCAGGACGCCCGATGCATGACTTGCTAATTCAGCGTAACCCCGGCGTCCCTGATCGCGCGCGTCCATTTGACGATGTCGGCCTTGAGATAGTTCGCGAATTCCTGCGGCGTAGACGCCGTCGGCTCTATCCCGAGTGCGGCGAGGCGTTCGCGGAATTCGCTGGCGCCGAGCACTGCGACGATTTCACGGTTGAGCACGCCGATGACTGCCTGCGGGGTTGCGCGTGGCGCCAGAACGCCGTACCACGTGATCGCTTCGTAGCCCGGCACGCCGGCTTCGGCGACAGTCGGCAATTCGGGCGCCAGCGACGAACGCTTCGCGCTGGTAACGCCGAGTGCCCTGAGCTTGCCGGCGCGCGCCTGCGGCAATCCCGCGCCCATGCTTGCGAAGGTCAATTGCGCCTCACCGGCAAGCACCGCGGTCAGCGCGGGACCGGTGCCCTTGTACGGGACATGCGTAATGCGCGCGCCGCTCATACTCTTGAAAACCTCCAGCGCGAGATGGCTTGCGCCGCCGGTACCGGACGACGCGGCGTTCAGCTGATCGGGCCTCGCCCTTGCGAGCGCGAGCAGCTCCTGGACCGAATTGGCAGCGACGGACGGATGCGTCAACAGCACGAACGGCACCGACGCCACAAAACCGATCGTGGAGAAATCCCCAATCGAATCGTAGGGAAGCTTGCGGTCGAATCCCGCGCTGATCGCAAACGAAGCCGTCGCGAACAGCAGCGTATAACCGTCAGCAGGACTTTTCGCAACGATGTCGGCGCCGATCACGCCCGCCGCGCCGGGACGATTGTCGACAACGAAGGCCTGGCCGAGGCGCTCGCTGAGTTTTTGCGCGAGCATGCGCGCGATAGTGTCCGAGCCGCCGGGCGGAAACAGCACGATCATGCGCACTGGACGCAGCGGATACTCCGCCGCGGCGTGCGCGGTCAGCGCCAGCGATGCGGCGCATACCAGCGCGGCGAACGATCTCGCGAGCAATCTAACGCTCGACCGTTGCGGCTTCGATCTTGTAATACTCGTCGAGCCCGATCAGGTCTTCGCACTCCTTGCGCCACTTGATCATGTCGTCGTTGGCGAGTCCGCTGCGCCCGGTGGTTATGAAATTCTTGATGATGCGCTTCATTTCCTGCGTGGCCGGACACAGCAGTTGCGTGGGATAAGTGGACATCTTGTAGCCCATGTCCTCGAACTCCTGGGTCGAGAAAATCGGGCGCTTGAAACGGTTGCCCTCACTGTTGACATAACAAACAGGGCCGTTGATTTCACGCGGCGCGCGCCGCGCTTCCTCGACCGTATTGGGGAATATCATGACCATCTCGGCGCCGGCCTCGAGCCATAAATTGGCGCGCTCCACGCCCTCGGCAAAACCACTCGTCGCCATCGCGTCGGTGCGCCCCATGATCACAAAATCCGGATCGGTACGCGCCGCCAGCGCGGCCTTGATCTTGTCGACCATTTCCGCGCGCGTCACGACGTGCTCTATGCCTTTGTGGTAATGCACGCGTTTGGGAAATACCTGGTCTTCGATATGCAGCCCCGCGATCCCCGTGTGCTCGAGTTCCCTCACGCACCGCATGACGTGCAGCGGTTCGCCGAAGCCGGTGCCGGCGTCGACGAACACCGGAATCTTCACCGCGTTGGTCGTGTAATGGCACAGCGTCACCAACTCGGTCAGTGTCATCAACGGCTCGCTGATGACCGTGCCCACGCCCATCTGATAACCGCCGAGGTGCACGCACTGTATGCCGCCCGCTTCGGACACGCGCGCAGTGAAAGGATCCCACACGCCCAGCGCGAGTATGAAGCCCGGCTCCCTCAACATTTTTCGAAATTTGACGCGTGCCTCTGACTTGTCCATCGCGGTTTTCCCTTTTGATTGGTTGCTAAAACCTTTTCGCCGTGCCGGCGGTCGTCCGCTGCCCAACCTGCATTGCAGTCATTGCGTCGCCGCCGGCTCGAATGATTTCAGATCGCCGCGTTCAACGAGGCGCGCGCGCCATGGCAGTGTTTTGAGCGCGGTGCCTGAACCGGCCGTCACCCAGCCTTCAATGACCGAATCTCGAACGGTGCCCTTGAAGCGGTGACGCGTCGAATTATCGCCCGGTTTCGCAAGAACCGTAAAAATAATCTGGTCGCCCGCGAGCTTGAACTGCGGCAGCTTGATATGGCGGCCGTTGATTCTGATCCCGCCCTCGATCATCTGGAAATTCTGCGTGAAATCGAATTCCCATTTCTCCGCCCTGACGTGCGATTCCCAGGTTCCCGCGAGCTTGGCCGGGACAACCCACATGTAGATAAAACTCTTGCCGGGCCGGCCAACCACTTTCTCGGGCACGATCAGCGTGTCATTCTGATCGGGATACCATTCGCCCATGTGGTAGTCGTGCGCGACCACGCGCGTGCCCGGTTTCAGATTGAGCAGCCTGGGTCTCAATCTCTGGTTCATTTCCGGCAGCAGATAGGTGGAAATCACGGTCGCCTGACTCAGATCGGTCTGGAACAAGTTCTGCTCGATGAATTGCGCGCGCTCTGCAACGCCATCGCGCTTCGCATTTTCGCGGCTTTGGTCGAGCAGCACGGTATCAAGGTCGACTCCCACGCCGCGCGCTCCAAATTCACGCGCTGCGGTGATCACCATGCGGCCGTCGCCCGAACCCAGATCGATAATAAAATCCTTAGGCCCAACTTTCGCCATCTTGAGCATCGCCTCGACCACCTTCTGCGGCGTCGGCACGTAGATGACGTCGCCCGCGCCTTCCTGTGCACGCACGTGGCATGACAATGTCAGCGCCAACGCCAGTGCGGCACCCGCGATCCACTTTTGTTTCATTGCGATTTGAACCTTCCGTCACCCTGCCTTCTCGCGAAAGGAGAGGATGTTTTTATTCGGCTCGTATTCCTGCCTTCTGCACGACGCGCGCCCAGCGCTCGAAATCGGACGCGAGCAGGTGCACGAATTCGTCGGCGGTGCTGGATTTCGCATCGACTCCCTGACTCGTAAGCCGCTCGCGGACTTCCGGCATTCCCAGAACAGCAACGATCTCGGAGTTAAGCCGCTGTACGATTTCCGGCGGCATCCGCGCAGGCCCGACGAAACCGTACCACAAGCTTGCCTCGTAGCCGGGTACTCCCGCTTCCGCCACCGTGGGAAGTTCGGGAAGCGCGGGCGAGCGCCGCGCGCCGGTCGTCGCCAGGGCGCGCAGCCGTGCCGAACGCACGACCGGCACGACCGAAAGGCTGGTGCCGAAAGTCATCGAAACCTGTCCGCCGATGAGATCGGAGACAGCGGGAGCCATGCCCTTGTACGGAATATGAATCATCGTTGTTCCCGTCATGGTCTCGAACAGCGCGCCGGCGAGATGTCCTGACGAGCCCACGCCCGCGGAAACATAGCTCAACTGCCCGGGACGCGCCCGCGCGAGCGCGACCAGCTCTTTCACGTTCTTCGCCGGAATCGATGGGTGAACGGCTAGAACAAGCGGGCTCGTGCCGGCGAGCGTGATCGGCGTAAAGTCCTTGATCGAATCGTACGGCAGCTTGCGGTAGAGGCTCGCGTTGACTGCGTGGCCGCTCGGAACGAGCGCAATCGTGTAGCCATCGGGGGCCGACCGCGCGACAGCTTCAGTGCCTATGATGCCATTGGCGCCGGGCCGGTTCTCGACGAGGACTTGCTGCTTGAGATTTTCAGTGAGCTTCTGCGCGACGATGCGGCAGAAGAAATCGTTGCCGCCGCCCGCGGGAAAAATCGAAATAATCCGCACCGGCCGCGACGGGTAGCCGGACTGCGCCGAAGCGGGCACGTGCGATCCCGACGCAACGATAGCCACCACGATCAATGTCAGCATCCGCACCACGATTGTCTGATCCCAGTTAATCGATGCGCTCGTACAGCAGCGTGTTTTTTTTCAGCGCCGCGTCATCGATGATAATGCCGAGCCCGGGCCCGCGCGGGACGTCGACATGCCCGTCGCGCACCACAAAATCGCTTGCGGCGCAGATCGGGTCCTGCGCGGTTGCGTTAAGACCGAACACGAACTCAGCTGCTCCCATCGTACGCGATGCCGGGGTACTCGCGTAGAAATGAGCGCCAGCGGCCGCTTCGAGTTGGGATTGCACCGCGAGGCCGCCGCAGTTGATCTGAATGTTCGCGGCCTGCGCGACCGCCGCGATTTTCTTCGCGGACGTAATGCCGCCCAACTTGTAGAGTTTGATGCAGAATGCATCAACCGCCCGCGCTTCCGCAAGTGCGTACGCGTCCTCGAGCGTAAATATCGACTCATCCGCCATGACCGGCACGCCGTCTGCGGCGCGGCGGATTTCAGCCATCGCCTTCAAATCGCGGCGCGCGACGGGCTGTTCGATATAACCGAGCCCGAGCTTCTTGAGCTCTCTGACCGCCGACAGGGAATCAGCGAGCGTCCAGCCGGTGTTTGGGTCGGCTCCGATCATGACCTCAGTCCCGACCGCCTCGCGCACCGCTTCAAAATTCCTGACGTCCTGACGCCAGCCCCGATGATCCGCCATTTTCAGGCACAACACGCGAATGCCGAACTCATCGACGGCGCGTCTCGCTTCCGCGACCATCGTCGCCGTCTGCTCCGCCATGCTCACCGACCATTCGAGCGGTATGCGCGGCTGACAGCATCCACCGATCAGGTTGTAGAGCGGCGTGTCGAGCGCTTTGCCCATCGCGTCGTGCAACGCAATATCGAGGACCGCACGCGCGGCTGGATTGTTCGCGAGACGGTTATCGAAGATCTCGTTAATCGATTCGATGTCAAAGATCGATTTGCCCAGCAGGGCAGGTGCGTAAATCTCCTTGATCGCCGCGACGACGCTGTGAGTTGTGTCCGCAACAAAGTGGCCCGGACTGATAGGGCGGATCTGCGCGCAGCCGACGACACCATCGGCATAAATTTTTGCGAGCACCGGCTTGCCGAGCATGCGCTCGGGAGCGCCGGTATCGTAAGTGCCGCTCGAGAAAATCCGCTGCACGCGCTGCGACAAGGCGGTTACGAAGATTTCTATGCGGTCGATCATAAATCCTACTCCGGTTTGATTGCCGCGATCTTCACAATCTTCTCCCAGCGCGGTATTTCTTCCTGGATGAATTTCGAAAATTCGACCGGACTGTTACCGACCGGATCGAAGCCCTGAGCGAGCAATTTTTCTTTCATGTCGGGCGCGCGCATGATCGTACCGATTTCCTTCGCCAGAATATCGACCGTGCTTCTGGCAACACCGGCCGGCAGCAGCAGACCATACCACGACGCCGCGTAATACCCAGGCAGTCCTGCTTCGGCGATCGTCGGAACGTGCGGCAGGGCGCTGCTGCGCTGAGAGATTGAAACGCCGATCGCTCTCATCTTTCCCGCGTTGATCTGCGGCAGCGCCGCGGGGATGGAAGTGAACAGCAACTGCACTTCTCCACTCACGAGCCCGACCACCGACGGTGCGCTGCCTTTGTATGGCACGTGGACCATATCGATCCCGGCCATCGACGCGAAGAGCTCCATCTCGAGATGCGTGACGTTCCCGATTCCGCCCGAACCATAGGCCAGTTGGCGGGGATTTCTTTTGGCGAGCCCGATCAATCCCTTCACAGTGCTCACCGGCAGACTCGGATGCACGACGAGCACCGAAGGGCCGAGCGCGATCAGGCTCAACGGAACGAAATCCTTTCTGATGTCGAAGGCAAGCTTGGCGAACAGACTCGGTATGGCGATGGTCGAATTCGCCATGAGTATCGTGTGGCCATCGGCAGGAGCTCGCGCGACGAGCTCGGCCGCGATATTGCCGGATGCGCCTGGCCTGTTATCGACGACGAACGAGCCTCCAAGTGAAGCCGTGAGTTTCTGGGCGAGCTCGCGCGCGGCGATGTCCGTCCCGCCGCCGGCCTGAAAACCGACGACGATGCGAACGGTCTGCGACGGATACTTCTGGGCACTGACCGCGCAAGGCAACAAAGCCGTAAAGGCAAGGGCGTACAAGACAAGAAGTTCGCGGGCTGTCATTGGTCCTCTATATTCTATGGGCAACGCGCTTTTGGCTGGCGAAGCGTGGAACACGCGAATCGGTCGGAATCAACGGCAAGACTAGCAGAGCCGACATAACTCTCCAAGCGCCCGTACTGTGCCCACGCGTGCTTGAATTGATCGCGCAAACCTGGTTGGCAGCGGTCCCGATATACTACGCACACCCAGGCTAACGTTGCGTAACACAAAGGAGCGGAGATCATGACAGCTATGTCACCGGCGCAGGCGAGCGTGCAGCGGCCGCATCTACAGATCGTGCCGATTGAGGCCGCGCTCGGCGCGGAAATCCGCGGTGTTGATCTGACGCGGCTCGATGAGCCGGCGTTCAGGACCGTCCATGAAGCCTGGCTGCAGCACGTTCTTCTGGTTTTCCGGGGACAGAAGTTGCTCGCGGCCGATCTCGTCAATCTCGTGCGGCGTTTCGGCACGCCGGTATCGTCGTCAAATTTGCATCAACGCAACCTCGACGAGCGCGCCGCGAACCAGTTGTACAACCTTCCAGCCGAGGTTACCGTCGTTTCAAATTTGCAGGAAAGCGGTAAATCGATCGGGATACTCGGCGATGGCGAAGTCGTCTGGCATTCGGATTTTTCTTTCAAGGAAAAACCCACCGCCGCACGCATGCTGGTCGCGATGGAGGTCCCGCCGCAGGAGCGCGGCGGCAATACCTTTTTTCTGAACGCATACGCGGCGTTCGACGCACTGTCCGAAGACATGAAAAAACATATCTCGGGAAAGACGATCAAGCAAGCGAACATCATCGACACCGCGATGAAGCTCAGGCCCGGCGCTTCGCTTTCAGACGATGTCCGCGCTACGCCCGGCCCCAGTCATCCCATCATTTCCACCCAGCCTGATACCGGATACAACGCGCTCTTTCTCGGCCGCAGACACGGTGCTTATGTCAACGGCTTCTCATTGGAAGAATCCGAGGCTTTGTTGAACGAATTGTGGACTCACTGCACGCAACCGCGCTTTTGCTACGAACACCGATGGTTGGCTGGAGACGTAGTCATCTGGGACAATCGTTCTTCGCTGCACCGCCGTGATGCGTTTGATCCGTCAAGCCGGCGCGTGCTCTACGCGGCACAAGTGGAAGGACACCGGCCCTACGAAGCTCCCGACGCACTGCGCCGGCCGCCGCATCCGAGGTCGAAATTGTTCGAGTGATAGCGGGCAGCCGGAAAACGATTTTCTTGTTACGACCGCCGGACACAATCTGCCGGCGTTTGAATCGGATATTTCCCGCGCAACTCAAGAAGGTCGCATGGTGGACATCAAAGCATTCCCCTATATGTGCTTCGTCAGGTTTGACCTGATGAACAAGGAGTTCGACCGCCAGTTCAACATCCACTTCGACGATCATATCCAGGAGCTGGCGGACCGCCCGGGCTACTCCACCGCGTGGCGCACGCGAGAGCTGCGCGGAGTCTACAACGAAGGCGTGATGGAACAGGAGTACCAGCAGATCTACGCGATCAGCAATCCTGCGCTGTTCAAGTCCTTCCCGCAGAACCCGCCGCCGCCCGTCATGGAAAAAGAACCCTGGCGCCGCGATATCGGAAATTGGGGCCGGGTGTTTTACCGGGTACTGTCACTGATCGAAAAAGATGCCCGCGCCGGCCGCTGCTGGGCGCGCTGCGAAAGCAATTTCCGCGGCACGGCGGCGGAAGAAACCCAATTCCGATCCAGGAGCGCGCAGCACCTCAAGCACGTGCTGGAACTGCCCGGCATCCACCGCGCGTGGCAACTGCAGCATGCGCCCCACCCCGCCCAGATCGGCCCAGACCCAGCAGGGAATTACATGAATCTGTACGAAGCCGATGCACCCGAGAATCTGTTCGATCCCAGCCTCGGCGACGACCGGCTGCCGCTCGAGGCCGGCCAGAAATTCGCCGGCCGGCATTTTGCGCGACTGCT
>DASYSI010000023.1:0-3350 GCA_036003485.1 Burkholderiales bacterium
CATGATTGATCTGAGCAGCGATACCGTAACGCGGCCGACCGAAGCGATGGTCGACGCGATGCACAGCGCGACATTCGGCGATGATTCGCGCGATGGCGATGCGACAGTGCAGCGGCTCGAAGCTCTCGCCGCGGCAAAGACCGGCAAAGAGGCCGGCGCTTTCATGCCGAGCGGCACGATGACGAACCTGGTTGCGATGATGACGCACGCGCAGCGCGGCGGCGAAGTCCTGCTCGAGCAAAGCTCGCACACACTGAGCGCCGAACTGGGTGGCATCGCCGCCATCGCCGGACTGTTTTACCGGGGTCTTCCGGGAGAACGTGGAGCAATGGATCTCGACGCGCTGCGCGAAAAAGTACGGCCCACGCTGCGTAACCAGATGGGAACCGCGCTGATCTGGATGGAGAACACGCATAACGCAGCGGGCGGCGCGGTGCTGCCGCTCGCGCACATGGCAGAAGTGCGCAAGATCGCGCGTGAGAACGACGTACCGGTACACATCGACGGCGCGCGGCTTTTCAACGCCGCCGCGGCGCTTGGCACGAGCGCACAAGAGCTCGCGCAGCACGGCGACAGCGTATGCTTTTGCGTCTCCAAGGGCCTGTCGGCTCCGGTCGGCTCGGTTCTGTGCGGCAGCAGCGAGTTCATCGAACGCGCGCGCGGCTTCCGCCGCATGGTCGGCGGCAACATGCGCCAATCCGGTCCCATCGCCGCCGCCGGCATCGTCGCGCTCGAAAACATGGTCGAGCGGCTGCCGGAGGATCATCGCACCGCGAAGCGTCTGGCTTCCGGTTTGCACAAGATCGACGCGAGCATCATCGATCCGGCGACGGTGCAAACCAACCTGGTGCGCGCATCGGTGCGCGCAAGCAAGCGCAAAGCCGCCGCATGGTCCGCGGATTTGAAGCAGCGCGGTGTGATGGTAAGCCCGTGCGCGGCGTGGGAGTTGCGCTTCGTCACTCATCGCCATATCGGCGATACGGAAGTCGATCAGGCAATCAGCGCATTTGCAGGCGTTTGGAATGACCAGGCCCACCGTTAAGGACTGGTGGAAGCGGGCGTTCGAGAAAGGGATCTATCCTCTCGGCGAATATTCTCGAAATCCGGAGTGGAAGAAACAGACGCGACGGCAGGTTGCATTCATTCGGCGAACGCTCGGGCTGGGCGCAGATAGCAAGCTTCTCGATGTGTGTTGCGGCATGGGCAGGCACGCTGTCCCGCTCGCCAAATCCGGCGTGCAGGTCACCGGCGTGGACATTTCAATTCCCTACCTCAGGCAGGCGCGCGCCGATGCGAAGCGACAAGGGGCCGATGTCCGATTCGTAAAAATAGATATGCGCAAGATCGATTTTCGCAGCGAGTTCGACGGCGCCATCAATCTCTTCACTAGCTTTGGCTACTTTCCACGCGCGCGAGACGATCTCAAAGTGCTGAAAAATATTGCACGGGCGCTGAAACCTCGCGGCGTATTCTTGCTCGACGTCATCAATGGCACGCGAATCACTCGTTACTTCAGGCTTGCCATTGCCAACGGTATGCCGATCAGCAGGTGGGCACGGCTGGGAGACGGGACCTACCAGCTCGAAGACCCGGTGTTGTTGGAAAAAGAAGGCGCGGTGCGGGTGCACTGGACTTTCCTTACCAACGGCAAGCGCAGGGAAATGATCTCGTTCAACCGGATGTATTCGAAGGAGCACCTTAGCGAGCTACTTCGAAAAGCCGGCCTGCGCGTTGTGCGCGTCTTCGGCGACTTGCAAGGCGCAGCCTACAAACCTATCAGATCGACACGGCTCGTCATTCTCGCCAGAAAGCCCGCTTGAGCCCATTTCATCGCCGATTTCGCTGTTCTTGTTTTCTCCTTCGCGTCCTCCGCGTCCCAAGCGGCGAAGCTTTTCAGATGATCCGTTTGCGAATCTGGGTCACGATGATCTCCGCGACGATCACCACCGCGAAGATTGCCAACAGCACCATCGCGACGCGGTCCCACTGAAACAGATTCATCGCAGTGTCGAGTGCCATGCCGATGCCGCCGCCGCCGACCAATCCCAGTACCGCCGATTCGCGCACGTTGATGTCCCAGCGGAACAGCACCACCGACCAGAACGCGGGCTGGATCTGCGGCCAGTAGCCCTTGGTCAGCACCGACAGCCAGGGCGCGCCGACCGCGTGCAATGCTTCTATCGTCCCTCTGTTAGCCTCCTCGACCGCGTCGCCGACAAGTTTGCCGACGAAACCGATCGAGCGAAACGCGATGGCGAGCGTACCGGCGAGCGCGCCGGGGCCGAATATCGCGACGAACAGCAGCGCCCATACCAGCGAATTGACCGAGCGGCTCGATACCAGCAGCAGCCTGGCGATAGCGTTGAGCGTGCGGCTGGGCGTGATGTTATTCGCAGCCATCAGCCCGATCGGAAATGCCATCACCGCCGCCATGATCGTGCCGAGCGTCGCGATATGCAGGGTTTCGATCAAGGCTTCATGCACGCCTTTCGGGTAGTACGCAAACGCGATGGGCCACATGCGCTTGAACAAGTCGGCCATCTGCTCAGGCGCATCGAGCAGGAATTCGGGTATCACCTCGATGTTCTGGATCGAAACCACGATCGCGGTCACCATCGCCAGATACACCGCAAAGCGCGCGAGCCGCTGCGCCGGCGTAAAGCGGCGCCAGGTTCTGGCCTCGAGCGTCGCGGTGCTCACGCCTCACGCCTCATTCTTCATCCACCTTGCCGCGCTCGAGGAAAATCGCGCGCACGCGCGTCGCGATCACCTCACCGACAAAGATCAGAAAGATGATCGCGAGCAGCATCGCGCATACGAAATCGTAGTCGAAGCGCTGGAATGCCGCGAACAGCGCGCCGCCGATTCCGCCGGCGCCGACAATTCCGACCATGGTCGAGTTGCGCAGATTGGAATCGAGCTGGTAGGTGCCAAAGCCGATGAAACGGCCGAATACCTGGGGCAGGACCCCGTAGGTAATCACGTTCATGAACGACGCGCCGGTCGCGCGCACCGCCTCGACCTGCTTTAGGGAAATTTCCTCGATCGCCTCGGCGAAGAGCTTGCCGATGAAGCCAATGGACGCCACCGTCAGCGCGGCGATGCCCGACAGCGCGCCGAATCCGATCGCCTTTACGAACACAATAGCGACGATGACCGGGTGAAACGAGCGGCACAGGGCGATGAACATCCGTGCCGGCCAGGTTACCCACGCCGGCATCAGGTTGCGCGAAGCCAGGAGCCCAATCGGCAATGACACCAGAATACCGAGCGCCGAGGCGAGAACCGCGATTTCAAGGCTTTCCGCCAGACCTTTAGTCAGTATTTCCCAGCGCGAGAAGTTCGGTGGA
>DASYSI010000024.1:0-1596 GCA_036003485.1 Burkholderiales bacterium
GTCGATTTAGTGCGGCGCATTGGCATCGAACCGTTCAAGGAGCACGTCTATGGCATTCGTCATCAAGCAGCGGCAGATCGCAGCCGACAACTGGAAGCTGCTTAAGCCGGCGGCGGACGGAAGCTCGACTGCGGTCGCGTCGACCGGCGACATCATCGTACCGCTCGCGTTCTGGCTCGAGCAGCGCGAGGCTTTGTTGTCACGCGCCGGACGGCTCGGAGTCTGGCTCGACAGCCATGAGGAACCGGGCGCAATTGCCAGTGATTTCGATCGGTTCGGGGTCATCGCCGTAAACTTCCCGAAGTTCGGGGACGGCCGCGGCTTTTCAATCGCGCGCTTGCTGCGCGAGCGATACGGATACCAAGGCGAGCTGCGCGCCATCGGCGAAGTGGGGCGCGATCACCTGTTCTTCATGGCGCGTTGCGGCTTCGATTCATTCCTGTTGCGCGACGCCGAGGATCCGGAACAGGCGCTTACCGCGTTTGATGATTTCAGCGACGCCTATCAAGCCTCGGTTGAGCGGCCGCTGCCCCTGTTCCGGCGTCGTTTTCTCGCTTCACCGGACGGCATGGAATCGTCGTGACGGCGTGAAATCCGTTTCCGGCAAAGTCTATCTGGTAGGTGCCGGTCCTGGCGCAGCGGATTTGATCACTCTGCGCGCGGCGCAACTCCTCGCGCGCGCTGACATCGTGTTCTACGATGCACTCGTGAACGCTGATACCGTTGCGCTTGCGACACGCGCTGAAAAAGTCGCAGTGGGCAAGCGTTGCGGACGGCATTCGACCGCGCAACGCTTTATCAACAAGCGGCTGATCGATGCCGCCGCCAAGTTCGGAACGGTGGTGCGGCTCAAAGGCGGCGACCCCATGCTATTCGGCCGCGCGCAGGAGGAGATCGACGCGCTGCGGGCGGCGGGAATCGAATTTGAAGTCGTTCCGGGCGTGACGGCCGCGCTCGCGGCAAGTGCGGCGCTCGGCATAGCGCTCACACGCCGCGGCACCTGCCGCAGCGTACTGTTAGCGACACCGCGCGCAGGCAAAGGCGAGCGCGCAAACGACTGGGCACGCGGCGTATGCGCTGCCGACAGCGCGGTGCTTTACATGGCTGCGGGTCAGGCCAGCGATATTGCATCCGCACTGCTGGCGCGCGGTATGCCAGCGCATACACCGGTCCTGATAGTCGAGAACGCTTCGTTGCCGACGCTACGCACTGACGCGATGACGCTGCATGAAATGCAACATTTGCCGCCTTCTGAATTCAAGGGTCCCGCGGTAATCATGCTCGGCGAGGCATTCCGCTCGGCGCTGATTGCAGCGCGCGATGATCTTTCCCTTATAACCGCCGCCGGTTAAGCTGATCCGCTGCGTCGGCGTCTAGACCATTCCTAGTAAAACACGCTACAATTCAAGCTTTTAGCTTGAGTTGTATGCTGATTCGCCGCAGCATTCCCGCCGCAGCCCGAACGCCGGTGGCGCTTACCATCGGCAACTTCGATGGCGTGCACCTCGGGCACCAGGCGATGCTTACGCGCCTGACCCAGGCCGCGCGCGGCTTAGGCATCTCCTCGTGCGTCATGACATTCGAGCCTCATCCGCG